>JACPAU010000260.1 GCA_016180705.1 Candidatus Methylomirabilota bacterium | reverse complement strand
GGAGCCGCCGCCCTCTGCCCGGGGCGAGCCGCTCCTCCGCCCGATACCCAGACAGGGCTGCGTCGCGGCTCACCCCGGCGGGCGGCGGCGGGAGGGCGGCCGGAGGCGTACGCTCCTGGTACGCTCCGGACCGCCGACGACCGAGAACGATGTCAGGCGACGTGAGTTGGCCCGGCACTAGCGGCCTTGGCATTTGCCGGGGCCTTCCCTATAATGGCCGCGCGATGCCGGTCCCGCGCGTGAGTCCGCCGCCGAGCCCGTCCCGGGGCCCGGGCCTCCCCGTCCGGGCGCGGGCGGCGTAGCCCCCCATGGCTGCTCCTCGCAAGCGGCCCCGCCTGCGTCTGCGCAAGCCAACGGCCAAGCCAACCCGCGTGCACGTCCCCAAGACGGCCTACAGCCGGCGGCGGGCGAAGGCGGCCACCCGCGCTGCGGCCGCCGAGGCGGCGGACCCGGACGGGGCGCGGCGCGCGGCCCGCCCCGCCGTGGACGGGGACCTCACGGCCAGCATCGTGGACAGCCTTCCCGTCGGCCTGTACGTCATTGACCGGAACTACACGATCCTCTGCTGGAATCGGACCCGGGAGGCGGGGCCCCTCGGCCTGCTGCGGGAGGACGTGATCGGCAAGAACCTCTTCGCAGTCCTCCCCTCCCTCAAGCGCTCCCGGGTGGCCGCGGAGTTCCGGCAGGTCTTCGCCCGCGGCCGCATCCTCCAGGTCGAGGAGGAGACGGGGAGCGGGGCGGAGCGTCGGCACTACCGGATCACGAAGGTCCCGGTGAAAAACGCCTCCGGCGCGGTGACGCACGTGATCACGGTCGGGGAGGACACCACGGAGCGGCGCCGGATGGAGCAGCAGCTCTTCACCTCCGACAAGCTGGCCAGCATCGGGCGGCTCGCGGAGGGCATCGCCCACGAGCTGAACAACCCCATGGCGGCGATCGCCTCCGCGGCCGAGGCCGTCCTGCGCCGGAGCCAGGCGTCCGACTTCGCCGGCCTGGCCGACGCCGGGGAACTGCGCGTCCTCCTGCGGATCATCGAGGAGGAGGTGTACCGCTGCAAGGGCATCATCGGGCGCCTCTCCGACTTCAGCCGGGACCCCGGGGTCGAGCGCGACCGGGTGGACGTCCGGGAGGTCCTGGACAGCGTGGCCGGGATGCTGGCCCACCAAATGAAGCAGCGGGGCGTGGCCCTCACGGTGGCGCACGCCCCCGATCTGCCGCCCGTCCTCGCGAACGAGGGGGAACTGCGGCAGGTCTTCCTCGCCCTGATCCTGAACGCCCTCGAGGCCCAGCCCCGAGGCGGCGCCCTGCACCTTACGACCCGGCGGGCCGGCGGGGAGGTCGTCCTGGAGTTCGCCGACCGGGGTCCGGGGATCCCGCCGGAGCATCGGGCCCGCCTCTTCGAGCCCTTCTTCACCACGAAGCCCCCGGGGCAGGGACCCGGCCTCGGGCTCTACATCTCGTACGGGATCGTGACCGCCCACGGGGGCCACCTGGAGGTGGACTCCACGGTGGGCGCGGGGACGACCGTCCGCGTCCGGCTCCCCGCCGCGCCCGCCCTGCTCACCCATGCCGGCTGAGGCCGCCCCCCTCCGCATCCTCGTCGCCGACGACGAGCGGAACTTCACCCAGGTCCTGAAGATGGAACTGGGGCGGGAGGGCTGCGCCGTGGACGTGGCGGCCGACGGGGGGGAGGCGCTCCGCCTGATGGGGGGCGCCGAGTACGACGTCCTCGTTCTGGACCTCAAGATGCCCGAGGTCCCCGGGATGGATGTCCTGCGCGAGATCCGCTCCTGGGAAGCGGGCCCGGAGGTCATCGTCCTCACCGGGCACGCGACCGTCGCCACCGCGATCGAGGCGATGAAGCTGGGGGCCTACGACTACCTGACCAAGCCCTGCAAGACGGAGGAGCTGGCGCTCCTGGTCCGCCGGGCCGCGGAGAAGCGGCGGCTGTTGCGGGAGAACCTCCGGCACCGGGCCCGGGCGGGGCGGGCGGACGCCTTCCCCCAGATCGTGACGCAGGATCCGCCCATGGGCGCCGTCCTGGAGATGCTGGTGAAGATCGCCCCGACCGACTCCGCGGTCCTCATCCAGGGAGAGAGCGGCACCGGCAAGGAGCTGGTGGCCCACGCGATCCACCAGCAGTCCCAGCGGCACGACGGCCCATTCGTGGTCCTCAACTGCGGCGCGCTGCAGGAGACCGTCCTGGAGAGCGAGCTGTTCGGCCACGAGAAGGGCGCCTTCACCGGCGCGGTCGCCGCCAAGCCCGGGCTCTTCGAGCTGGCGGACGGCGGCACCCTCTTCCTGGACGAGATCGGGGAGGTGAGCCCGGCCATGCAGATCCGGCTCCTCCGGGTCATCGAGACCGGGCGGTTCTTCCGGGTGGGGGGCGTCCGGGAGCGGACGGTGGACGTGCGGATCCTCTCGGCCACCAACAAGGACCTGCGGAAGCTCGTCGAGGCCGGCACCTTCCGCCAGGACCTCTACTACCGGGTCGCGATGATCAC
>JACPAU010000266.1 GCA_016180705.1 Candidatus Methylomirabilota bacterium | reverse complement strand
CCCGGGGCGGACCCCTGGTCCGCCCCGCGCGGCCTCAGGGCGGGCGAAGGCGCGGCGGGTGGACGAGCAGCGGGAACTGCTGCGGCGCGTCGCCCTGGGAGCGCTCACGCTTCTGGCGGGGGCAGGCGGCCTCCTGCTCGCCCTCGGCCGGTGGGACTGGGCGCTCGGGTTCGCCGTGGGCGGCGGGATCAGCCTCGGCAACTTCTCGATGATCGCCCGGGCCGTGGCGCAGGGGAGTCCGGGCACGGCCCTGCGGCCCGGGCGGGTCCTCAGGGGCTCGCTTCTCCGGCTGGGCCTGACGGGGCTCGTGCTCTTCCTCGTGGTCGTGTACCTGCCGGTGAACCTCATCGCGCTCGCCCTGGGACTGCTCGCCGTCCAGGTGGTGGTGGTGGCCGGGGCGCTGCGCCGTGGGGCGCCCGGGCCGGACGCGGAGTAGTCGGGCGGGATCGGCGGCGCGGGCGCGGCGTAGCGGACGCCGCGCCCGGTGTGCTGTTTGGGGGAGTGGCGCGATGCGGAGATGGTGGTTGCCGGCGGCCCTCGGACTGCTCCTCCTGGCCTGGGGGCTCCCGGAGGTCCTGGCGGCGACCGAGGGGGCGGCCGAGCACAAGCCGGGCATCATCAACCTTGACCGAACCCTGCTCCTCCAGCTCGTCAACTTCCTGATCCTGGTGGCCGTCCTCTACAAGTTCCTCTTCAAGCCCCTGACGACGTTCATGGCCCAGCGGGCCGAGGGCATCCGGCACTCGCTCTCCGAGGCGGAAGAGGCCCGGAAGGCTGCCGCCCAGACCATGGAGGAATACAGCGCCAAGCTGGTGGCGGCCCAGAAGGAGAGCGAGGCGGTCCGGGCCCGGATGGAGCAGGAGGTGGGGGCGGAACGCCAGCGTCTCATGAAGGAGTCGCGGGAGGAGGCAGCGCGGCTGTTAGAGTCGGCCCGGGTCCAGATCGCCCAGGAGGTGAAGAAGGCGAAGGCGGCGCTCCGGGAGGAGGCGGCCAGCCTCTCCCTGGCGGCGGCGGAGAAGCTCCTCGGGCGCGCCCTGACGGAGGCGGACCACCGCCGGCTGGTCGAGCAGGCCATCCGCGACGTGGGGGGCGCCTCGTGATCGGGGGGGGCCTGGCCAAGCGCTACGCCCGGGCGCTGCTGGAGACGGCGGCCGAGACCGGGGCCCTCGAGCAGGTCGCGGTGGACCTGGACGGGCTCGGGCCGCACTTCGCCGCGAAAGAGGTCGGCGCCTTCTTCGCCAACCCGGGCGTCCCCGGCGCCAAGAAGGAGGCGGCCCTCATCGCCGTCGCCGAGCGGGCGGGTGCCTGCCCCCTGACCGTGAGCCTGCTCCGCCTGCTTCTCACCCGGCAGCGGGTGGAACTCCTGCCGGACATCGCCCGCCTGTTCCAGGACTTGGTGGATGAGCGCGTGGGCCGGGTCCGGGGGGAGGTGACCGCCGCCGTCCCGCTCCCGCCGGCGACCCTGGAGGCCCTGGCGGGCCGGCTCTCCGCGGCCACCGGCTGCCAGGTCCACCTGACCCCTCGAGTGGACCCCACCGTGCTGGGGGGGCTCGTCGCCCGCGTGGGGAGCACCGTCTTCGACGCGAGCCTGATCATCCGGCAGCAACTGAAGGGGTTCGCGGCTGCGGTGGACGTGGCCGAGGTCGGGACCGTCACCCAGGTGGGGGACGGGATCGCCCGCGTCTACGGCCTGGAGAAGGCGATGGCCGGGGAACTGCTCCAGTTCCCGGGCGACGTGGTGGGGCTGGTCCTGAACCTGGAGGAGGACAGCGTCGGCGCGGTCCTCCTCGGGGAGGACGTGGGGATCCGGGAGGGGGACGAGGTCCGCCGGACGGGGCGCATCGCCGAGGTCCCGGTGGGGGAGGCGATGCTGGGGCGCGTAGTCAACGCCCTCGGCCTGCCGGTGGACGGCAAGGGCTCCATCGAGGCCAGCGAGTTCCGCCCCATCGAGCGCCTCGCCCCCGGGGTCGTGGACCGGCGGCCCGTGAAGGAGCCCCTCCAGACCGGGATCAAGGCCATTGACTCGATGATCCCCATCGGCCGGGGGCAGCGGGAATTGATCATCGGCGACCGGCAGACCGGGAAGACGGCCATCGCCGTGGACACGATCCTGAACCAGCGGGCGAAGGGGGTCATTTGCGTCTACGTGGCCGTCGGGCAGAAGCGCTCCACCGTGGCGCAGGTGGTGAAGGTCTTCGAGGACGCCGGCGCAATGGAGTACACCATCGTGGTCGTGGCCAGCGCCTCGGAGCCCGCCCCCCTGCAGTACATTGCGCCCTACGCCGGCTGCGCCATGGGGGAGTACTTCCGGGACACGAAGCGGCACGCCCTCGTGATCTACGACGACCTGAGCAAGCACGCCCAGTCCTACCGGCAGCTCTCGCTCCTCCTGCGGCGGCCGCCGGGGCGGGAAGCCTATCCCGGCGACGTCTTCTACCTCCACTCGCGGCTCCTGGAGCGTGCGGCCAAGCTGAACGACGAGCTGGGGGGCGGCTCCCTCACGGCCCTGCCGATCATCGAGACGCAACTCGGCGACGTGTCGGCCTATATCCCCACCAACGTCATCTCGATCACCGACGGGCAGATCTACCTGGAGAGCGACCTCTTCTTCGCCGGCATCCGTCCGGCGGTCAACGTGGGACTCTCGGTGTCGCGGGTCGGGGGCGCCGCCCAGATCAAGGCGATGAAGCAGGTGGCCGGCCGGTTGCGGCTGGACCTCGCCCAGTACCGGGAGATGGCCGCCTTCGCCCAGTTCGGCTCGGAGCTGGACAATGCGACCCAGGCCCAGCTCAACCGGGGCCAGCGGATGGTCGAGCTCCTCAAGCAGGCCCAGTACGTGCCGCTCCCCGTGGAGAAGCAGATCCTCCTCATCTTCGCCGGGACCGCCGGGCACCTGGACGACGTCCCCCTCGAGACGATCGGGGCCTTCGAACAGGAACTGTACCGGTTCGGGGGAAGATGACCAAGGCCGTGGTGGACTTCAAGGCGGACTTTATGGCCCGGCTCCGGAAGGCCCAGGCAGCCCCCGCCCCGGCGGCCGCTGCTCCGGCGGCCTGACCGGCCGGCGGCCCTGCGCATGGCGACCCTGCGGGACATCCGACAGCGGATCCGGAGCGTCCAGAGCACGCAGAAGATCACCCGCGCCATGAAACTGGTGGCGGCGGCCAAGCTCCGGCGCGCCCAGGAGCGGATCCTGGCGGCCCGGCCCTACTCCGACAAGATGGACACGGTCCTGGCCAGCCTGGCGCTGCGGGCCGACCGCTCGGCCCACCCCCTCCTGGTCGAGCGGGCCGGGAACCGGAGGGTGCTGGTCGTCATCGCCGCCGACCGCGGCCTCTGTGGCGCCTTCAACAGCAACATCCTGCGGCACTCCCTGGAGTGGCTGCGCCGGCAGGGCGAGGCGGAGGTGGCCCTGACCCTCATCGTCGTGGGGCGCAAGGCCCGGGACTTCTACCGGCGGCGGCCCTTCACGGTCCGGGCGACCTATCTGAACTTCTTCGACCGGCTCGCCTACGAGCACGGGGCGGAGATCGGCCAGGAGCTGGTCCAGGCCTACGCGGAGGAGGAGGCGGACGAGGTCCACCTCTGCTACAACGAGTTCAAGTCGGCTGCCGCCCAGCGGGTCACGGTGACGAGGCTCCTTCCCATCGCGCCGCTGCCGGTGCCGGAGGGGGAAGCGGTGGTGGACTTCCTCTACGAGCCCTCGGAGGCCGTGATCCTGAACCGGCTGCTCCCGAAGCACATCGAGGTGCAGATCTACCGGGCCCTGCTCGAGTCGCTGGCTGCGGAGTACGGGGCCCGGATGACCGCGATGGAGAACGCGACCAGGAACGCCGCGGAGATGATCGAGGTCCTGACCATCGCCTTCAACAAGGCGCGGCAGGAGCGGATCACCAAGGAGTTGCTGGAGGTGGTGGCCGGAGCGGAGGCGCTGCGGGCCACGGGGTAGGGCCGGCCGGGGTCGGCAGGAGGACGGCATGAACGAAGGCCGCATCGTCGAGGTGATCGGCCCGGTGGTGGACGTGGAGTTCGCCCCCGGGAAGCTCCCGGCGATCTTCAGCGCCCTCGAGGTGCCGGACAAGCAGATGGCGGACATCTTCTCCTATAGCCAGCGGCTGGTCCTCGAGGTCTCGCAGCACCTGGGGGAGAGCCGGGTCCGCTCGGTGGCCCTCTCGGCGACCGACGGGCTCACGCGGGGGATGCGGGTCCTGGACACCGGCGGCCCCATCACGATCCCGGTGGGGAAGGCCACGCTCGGACGGATCATGAACGTCATCGGGGAGCCGGTGGACAAGCAGGGGCCTCTCACGTCCGAGAAGCGCTACCCCATCCACCGGCACGCGCCGTCTTTCGAGGAGCAGGCCACGTCGGTCCAGATGCTGGAGACCGGGATCAAGGTGGTGGACCTCCTGGAGCCCTACACCAAGGGGGGCAAAACGGGGCTCTTCGGCGGGGCCGGCGTGGGGAAGACCGTCATCATCATGGAGTTGATCCGCAACATCGCCATGGAGCACGGGGGCATCTCGGTCTTCTCCGGTGTGGGGGAGCGGACCCGGGAGGGCAACGACCTCTGGCTCGAGATGAAGGAGTCCGGGGTCCTCGGGAAGACGGCCCTGGTCTACGGGCAGATGACGGAGCCGCCCGGTGCTCGCTTGCGGGTCGGGCTCACTGGCCTCACGGTGGCCGAGTACTTCCGGGACGAGGAGGGGCAGGACGTCCTCCTCTTCATTGACAACATCTTCCGCTTCACCCAGGCCGGCTCCGAGGTCTCGGCCCTCCTGGGCCGGATGCCCTCCGCCGTCGGCTACCAGCCGACCCTGGGGACCGAGATGGGCGAGCTGCAGGAGCGGATCACCTCCACCCGGAAGGGGTCCATCACCTCCGTGCAGGCGATCTACGTGCCGGCCGACGACATCACCGACCCGGCGCCGGCCACGACCTTCGCCCACCTGGACGCCACCACCGTGCTGAGCCGCCAGATCGCCGAGCTGGGCATCTACCCGGCGGTGGACCCCCTCGCCTCCACGTCCCGCATCCTGGACCCGCGGGCGGTGGGGGAGGAGCACTACGCGGTGGCCCGGGCGGTCCAGAAGGTCCTGCAGCGCTACAAGGACCTTCAGGACATCATCGCCATCCTCGGGATGGACGAGCTGACGGAGGAGGATAAGCTGGTCGTGGCCCGGGCGCGGAAGATCCAGCGCTTCCTCTCACAGCCCTTCTTCGTGGCCGAACAGTTCACCGGACAGCCCGGCCGCTACGTCCCGGTGAAGGAGACCATCAAGGGCTTCCGCGAGGGCCCGGGAGAAGGCGGAGCAACTCGCCGCTGTCAAGTGACGGACGGGCCATGGCGACCGCGGAGATCCCCCGGACCCTGCGGCTGGAGGTCGTGACCCCGCAGCGCCTCGTGGTGGGCGAGGAGGTGGAGTCGGTCATCGCCCCCGGCAGCGAGGGGTACTTCGGGGTCCTGGGCGGCCACCTCCCCTTCATGACGACGCTGCAGTTCGGGGAACTCACCTACCGGCGGGTCGGGGGGGAGGAGCGTCACCTGGCCGTCTCCTGGGGCTACGCCGAGGTCCTTCCGACCCGGATGACGGTCCTGGCCGAGGGGGCCGAGCGTGCCGAGGAGATTGACGTTGCACGGGCCGAGGAGGCCCGCGACCGGGCGCTCGGGCGTCTGGGCCGGGCGGGCGACGCGACCGTGGACTTCGTCCGGGCGCAGGAGGCGCTGATGCGGGCGCTCCTCCGCCTGGAGGTGGCCGCCAAGAAACGGTAGACGGGAGCGGGACGGGGGGCGGGGGCAGTGGCCTGCCGCCCCCCTTTCTTCGTCTATGTGGCACCTGCCCGGCTGGATCCCGGCCTTCCTCCTCGGGCAACCGGCCCGGTCGGCCGTCCTGTCCGACCGGGATGCCCGCGTGGTCGCCTTCGCCCAGTTTGTCGCCGCCTTCTCCTGGAACTACGTCTACGTCTTCCTGCCCTTCTACATCCTCCGGATCAGCCCCTACGACCGGGAGACGACCCTTCTGTGGACCGGGTTCATTCTGGGGGTGACGGGGCTCGCCTCCACTCTCTTCGCCCCTCTCTGGGGCGGAATGGCCTCCCGCGTGAGCCCCAAGCTGCTCTACGAGGTGGGGATCCTCATCCAGGTGGTCCTCTTCGCCTGCTTCGCCCTCACGACCAGCCTCCCCGTGCTCTTCCTGCTCCGGATGGCGATCGGGATGGTCGGGGGGACCTCCACCATGGGGCTCATTCTGGTCTCGGGGGCCTCCAGCCACGAGCGGAGCACCTCCAACGTGGGCCTCTTCCAGTCCGCC
>JACPAU010000265.1 GCA_016180705.1 Candidatus Methylomirabilota bacterium | reverse complement strand
GGCCGGCGCCGTGAGGTACAGGGATCCCCGGAGGGCCCTGAGCAGGGTGCTCCGAACGTCGGCCACCGCGTTCCGGGCGGCGGCTTCTGCCATCGTCGGGAAGGCGGCAGTGGCCACGGCGACCCCGACCACCCCGATGGGGAGATGGATGAGGCGGAAGGCGTAGTAGAGATAGGAGGGAGCCCCCTCTTCGAGGAAGGAGGCGAGCACCGTGGTGACGAAGAGGCTCCCCTGGGTGAGCGCGAGCCCGGCGGTGGCCGGCCCCATCAGGCGCACCATCCGGCCGAGCGCCGCCCGCTCCCCCGCCGCCGCCGCGGCGGTCGGGCGCAGACCGTGCGCGGCGGCCACCGGCGCCTGGAGGAGGAGTTGGAGCGCCCCCCCGGCGAGGACGCCGTAGGCAAGGCCCAGGACCGGCTCGGCGAGCCTCGGGGAGAGCCAGAGCGCGGCGGCGATCATGGCCAGATTCAGGAGAGCCGGGGAGAGGGCGGGGGTCAGGAAGTGGCCCAGGGAGTTGAGGAGGCCCATGAACAGCGCCCCCAGGCCGACGAACAGGACGTAGGGGAACAGCCAGCGGGTAAGCGTGACGGTCAGGTCGAACTTCCCGGGGACAGCGGTGAACCCGGGGGCGATCACCGCCACGAGCCAGGGGGCGAGGAGGATGCCTGCCAGGACGGCCAGGCAGAGGACGGCCGCGAGCGAGCGGCAGGCGGCGGCGGCCACCCGGAGGGCGGCGGGGCGTCCCTCCCGGACCAGGACCTCGTTGTAGATCGGGATGAAGGCCGCGGAGAGCGCGCCTTCCCCGAGCAGCTCCCGGAGGGCGTTCGGGATCCGGAAGGCCACGAAGAAGGCGTCGGCGGCGGCCGATACGCCGAAGGCCCGGGCGATGACCATGTCCCGGAGAAACCCGAGGATCCGGCTGACGGCCGTGGCTCCGCCGACCACGGAGGCGGCGCGGGCGATGCGGGGGACGGAACCGGCTGGCATAAGTCGGGGTGCAGTTCCCGCTTGACAGGAACCGGCGGACCTCAGTATACAGTCGCTTCGTGTCGGCTGCCGGCCGGCCGAAACGGGAGAGGAGCCTGCATGCCCAACATCGAGTCAGCCAAGAAATCTCTCCGCCAGGTGAAGCGGAGGACGGTGCGCAACCGGGCCGCCAAGACCGCCCTCCGCTCGAGCATGAAGAAGGTCCGCCAGGCCCTCGAGGGCGGCAACCTGGAGGCGGCGCGGACGGCGCTCGCGGCCGCCATCCCGGCGATCGACAAGATCGCCGCGCGGGGGATCATCCACCGGCGCGCCGCCGCCCGCCACAAGTCCCGCCTCATGCGCCGCCTCGCCGCCGCCGCGCGGCCCGCCTCGACCTAGCGGCAGAGGTCCAGGCAGGCGAGGTCCAGGCTCAGGGCGCCGTCCCGGCGTCCCCCCTTGAGTTCCGCATCCAGGCGGCCGAGGCGCCTCAGGCCCGCCTCGAGCCACGCCGGGTTCACCTGGCGAGCCTGCGCCTCGATCCGCGGTCCTAGGAACGCCAGCAGGCCGAGCTCCCGGGCGAGCTCCGCGCCCCGCTTCCCCTTCCTCAGGGCCTCCTGGGCCCGAAGGAGCAGCCGGAACTGCCGGGCCAGGATCCCCAGGAGCGCCAGCGGCGACTCCCCCAGTGCCAGGAGGCGGCGGCTCAGGGACAGGGCGGCCTCCAGGTCCCGGGCGGCTACGGCATCGGCCAGCTCGAAGATCCGGCGGACCCGCTCCTCCCCCACCTGCGCTTCCACGGTCCCCGCCTCGATCCTCTCCTCTGCCCCCGCGAAAAGGGCCAGCTTCTCGATCTCGGCGGCCAGGCGCTGCGCTTCCGGTCCCAGGAGGCCGACCAGGAGGTCGGCCGCCTCGGGGGTCAGGTGCTTCCCCAGGCGCCGGGCCTCCTCCCGGCTCCACGCCCGGGCCTCCGCCTCCTTCAGTGGGGCGAAGGGGAGGGCGACGATCCCCTGCACGCCCTCTGCGAAACGCTTGGGCGGGCCCTCGAGGCGATCCCGGTCCGTGGCTAGGAGCAGGAGGAGGCAGGCGGTGTCGGGAGGGGACGCGAGCGCGGCCCCCAGAGCCGACCAGGCCGCGGGGGCAAGCCGCTCGGCCCCCCGGACGAGGACGACGCGGTACCTGGCCAGGGCGGGCAGGGTGCGGCAGCGGGCGGCAACATCGTCCGCGTCCGTCGCATCCCCGTGGAGGACCTCCAGGTTGAGCGCTTCGAGGCCCGGGGGCAGCAGGCGGGAGAGGACATCGCGGACGAAGCGCTCCTTCAGGAGCGCCTCGGGCCCATACAGGAGGTACACCGGGGCCGCCAGGCCCCGGGCGAGGCGCTCGAGTTCGGCCTGGTGCCGCACCGCCCCCCCTAGTGTGTCTCCAACGACGTGTGCCTCATCCCCACACGACAGCTGGGGTGCCGGGCCACATGACGAGCATCACGGGCGCGCTCGGAGCCGCCGCCCTCTTCCCGGGGCGAGCCGCTCCTCCGCCCGATACCCAGACAGGGCT
>JACPAU010000264.1 GCA_016180705.1 Candidatus Methylomirabilota bacterium | reverse complement strand
ACCGGTAGACCTTCCCCTGGTAGCGCGCCAGGAGCGCCTCGAAGGCCGCCTCGTCGCCCGTGCGCACCCGGGCGACCAGCTCGGCGTCGGGGAGCTCGGCTCCCCTCGGATGCGTCATCCGGCACGCCCCCGCCTCCCTACTCCTTCACGAAGGTCAGGTCGGCCTCGAGCTCCAGGTGATCGGCCAGCTTCAGGAACAGGAGCTCCGGGACCTGCATGCCGTGGTTGGTGAAGCTGGTGGCGAACTTCGCGCGGATCTTCAGGTTGTCGGGGGTGAACCCGAAGCGCTTCTGCTGCTCCACCTGCGCAGCCGTGAGGGCGACGTAAGTCACCCGGACATCCGCCTCGGTCTCGACCGGCCGGCCCTTGATGGTGAGGGTCCCCCGGACCTTCCCTACCCGCTCTTGCCCGGGAGGCAGGAGCGTGGGGAGGTTGACGGCCGTCAGAGTGAAGGTGGCGAAGCGGTTCTGCTCCCCCGCCTCCACGTTCAGGAAATCCTTCCCCCGCATGTCCGAATCCCGCTTCTCCACCCCGGACCGGAGGGTGCTCAGGTCCACCCGGAGGGTGCCGCGGGCGCTCGCGGGGTCGGCCGGGTCAACCGTCAGCCGGCCCTCCAGGGCAGGCCCCGCCGTGGTGCCCACGATGGTCTCCAGGGGGGCGTCGCTCTTGAAGGTGGCCCGGGAGTAGGTGGGAAGGAGCTTGAAGGTGAGGGGGGCGGCCTCGCCGAGGGCGGGGAGCGTGAGGCCGAGGAGCAGGGCGAGCAGGGGACGGATGATCCGCGAGCGCATGGAGGTCTCCTTGAATAAATGGAGCCGGTCGAAGATGCAAGCCGTCACAGGAATAAACACCGGGCCGCGGCCTTCCGTTCCCGGTCAGACTTCGCGCGGCGCGCCAGGTCGCGTCAGTCCCGGGGGAGGGCGGATGGCGGCAAGCGGCCGGCCACCCGGAATATCCCCTCGCCCTGAGGGGTCAGGACAATCACCTCTCCGGAAGCCGGGTATTGCCCGGTGAGCGCGGCGATGTTGACCTGGTGGCTGACCAGGACCAGGTTGCCGCCGGCCGGCGCCTTGGCAACCAGGGCCCGGACCTCCTCGGTCTGCGCCGGACCGCGCTGCCGCTCGTTGAAGAAGGAGTTGAGCGGCGCCCACGGCTCGGCGGTCCCGAAGGCGAGCCGGGCGGTCTCCAGGCAGCGGCACCACTGGCTCGACAGGACCCGGCCGATCGGGACGCCGCGGGCCCGAAGGGCGGCCCCGAGGCGCCGCGCCTCCTCCCGCCCCGCCGCCGAGAGGTTCCGCTGCGTCGCGCAGTCGTCGAGCCGGAAGCCCGCCGGGTCTCCCACCCCAGGCGCTGTGGCATGCCGGATCACCAGCACCTGCCCGCCCCCCGTGAGCAGCGCCCACAGGGCCTCGTCCGCAGCAGCCGGCGGCGAAGTGCCGAGCAGGACGGCGATTGCGGCGAGGATGCCGGGGATTCGGCGGACCATGGTTCGGTGATTAGACGGGACGGCGGGGCGAAAAGTTCCCAAGGGGCTCAGCAGAACTCGACGATGGCGGCATCCGGGTGGCGCAGGAGGAAGCCGGTCCCGTCGTGGTCAATGACGGCCCCGTCCAGGCCGGCGACGCACTGGCTGTCGAGCCAGATCGGGACCCCCCGGTCCTCCTGGACCGCGTGGTGGGCCGTCGGGTCATCGGTGAACGTCACCCGGAACCCGGCCCCGCCGCACCCGTAGGCGAACGCGATCTGCACGCCCAGGTCCGGCTTGCCGAGGCGGGCGCGCTCCTCCTTGAAGGCTTGAAGGCCCGCCTCCGAGAACCGGATCATCCCGCCCCCTCCCGCGCGAGACGCGCCACCACCTCCAGGTGGTAGGTCTGGGGCAGACAGTCCAGGGGCTGGAGTGCCTCCAGGGAGTAACCCTTCTCCCGCAGGCGCGCCAGGTCCCGGGCGAAGGTGCTCACGTCGCAGCCGACGTAGAGGAGGCGCGGCGCCGCGAGCGCGGCCACCCCTTCGAGCCCCCGCCGGGAGAGGCCGGTCGCGGGAGGCGCCAGGACCGCGAGGTCCCACGCCTGGCGTGCCTCCTCCGCCGCCAGGAACGCCTCCGGCGTCCCCTCCCAGATGCGACCCTGCCGGCACCCGTTCGCCCGGACGTTGTGCCGCGCGTCCGCGACCGCCGTCCCGTTCTCCTCCACGCCGACGATCGCGGCGGCCTTCTGCCCCAGCGGCACCGTGAAGACCCCGACCCCGCAGTGCAGGTCCAGGACCCGCTCGGCGCCCGCGAGGTCGGCCAGGGCCAGCACCTCCTCTGCGAGAGCGGCGGCGGCCGTCCCCGAGATCGGGAACGGCGCCCCCGCGCTCACGCGCAGCCGGCTCTCCCCCACCTTCTCCTCCACCGCTTCCTCGCCGAGGCGCGCCCGCCGCCGCCAGCCCTCCGCCGTCTCCTCCTGGACGCAGAGCCCCACGAGACCCGGGGCCGCCGCGGCCAGAGGATCGAAGAGCGGCCGGAGCGGCGGCACGCGC
>JACPAU010000263.1 GCA_016180705.1 Candidatus Methylomirabilota bacterium | reverse complement strand
GCGGCCCGTCATCATCGCCGGCGTGGAGGTGCAGCGCCTCGGCGTCCGGAAGGAACTGGTCACCCTGGTGGAGCGCCTCGGGATCCCCTGCCTCACCACCGTCCTGGCCAAGGGAGTCTTCCCGATGGACCATCCCCAGCACATGGGGATCCACATCGGCCCCCTCAGCCACCCCGCCATCCGGCGCCGGGTCGCCGCCGCCGACCTCGTCCTGTACCTGGGAGCATTCCTCACGGATGTGGACCTGGGCAATCAGCCGCTGACGGTCGCCCGGCACCGCTCGATCTGGGCGATGGACGACCGCGTCGAGATCTCCTTCCACGCCTACACGGACGTGCCGCTCGCCGACTTCATCCGCGGCCTCCTGAGGGCGCGGCTGCGGGCGCACCGCGAGGCCGTGACCTACCGCGACAACCTCCCCCCGCCGCGCAGGAGCGGGGACAGGATCACCGTGGCCGAGGTCCTGCACGAGGTCAACCGCTTCCTCCGGGGACGGCGGGACTACCTGGTCACGGCCGACTCCGGGGACGCCATCTTCGCCGGGCTCGAGGTCCGGATGAGCGGCATGGCGACCTACCTCGCCCAGGGCTACTACGCTTCCATGGGCTTCGCCGTGCCCGGGGCGCTCGGGGCGCAGATGGGCACGGGGCTCCGCCCGCTCATCCTCTGCGGCGACGGCGCCTTCCAGATGACCGGCTACGAGATCGCCCACGCCCCCCGGCACGGCCTCACCCCGGTGGTGATCCTCCTGAACAACGGGGGCTGGGGGATCTTCCGGCCCCTCGCTGCCCGGCCGGACCTCCTCGCGCTGCCCTCCTGGCGGTACGCCGCCCTGGCCCGCCTCTGGGGCGGGGCCGGCTACGAGGCCAGGACGGCCCTGGGGCTGCGGGAGGCACTCCTGGCTGCCGACCGGGAGCGGCGCTTCGCGATCATCGAAGTCCCCATCGCGCCCGGCGACCTCTCCCCCCTCGCCCGCCGCTTCTTCACGGCCCGGCGCAATCCCCGGCGCGCTCGGTGAGGAGGGACGCGGTTGACGCTCCGGAGGCCGGCCGGCATAATGCCGGAGATGGCAGAGGGGCGGCTGACCTCCTTGCTCAGGACCTTGCGCGCCGGGGGACCGACAGCCCGGCGGCGGGCGCTCGAGACGCTCGCGCGGCGGCGCGAGCGGGCCGCCGCCGAGGACGTGGCGCGGCTGCTCAGGGACCCGGTTCCGACAGTGCGCGCCGGAGCCGCGGAGGCGCTCGCCGCGCTCGGCACGGAGGCGGCGGTCCCGGTCCTGCTGGACGCGCTCGAAGACCGGGACGCGGACGTCCGCTACTGGGCGGCCGTGGCCCTCGGGAACCTGGCCAGCCCGAGCGCCAACTTCGCGCTCAACCGGTTGGCGCGCCGGGACCCGGTCGCCGAGGTACGAGAGGCGGCACGCGAGGCCATCCCCAAGACGGCCTGGTAGGGAGTGGCCGATGAGGCCCATCGAGGAGATCGGCGCGGCGCTCGGCCTCGGCCCCCGCGATCTCGTCCCCTACGGCCCGACGAAGGCCAAGATCCGGCTCCAGGTCCTGGAGGCCCGCCGGCAGTCCCCCAAAGGCAAGCTGGTCGTGGTCTCCTCGATCACCCCCACGCCGGCCGGCGAGGGGAAGACCACCATCACCATCGGCCTCGGCCAGGCCCTCGTGCGCCTCGGACGGCGGGCGGTCATCGCGCTGCGGGAGCCCTCCATCGGCCCCATCATGGGGGTCAAGGGCGGGGGGACCGGCGGCGGCCGGGCCCAGGTCGTCCCCGTCGACGAGATCAACCTGCACTTCACCGGCGACCTGCACGCCGTCGCCGCCGCCCACAACCTGCTGGCCGCCGTGCTGGACAACCACCTCTACCACGACAACGTCCTGCGGATTGACCCGCGGCAGATCCTCTGGCGTCGGGTCATTGACATGAACGACCGGGCGCTCCGGCACGTGGTGGTAGGGCTGGGCGGCCGGACGCAGGGCGTCCCGCACGAGGGGGGCTTCCTCATCACGGCCGCCTCCGAGGTGATGGCCCTCCTCTGCCTCGCCGAGGACCTGGCCGACCTCAAGGCGCGCCTGCGGCGCATCCTGGTGGCCTTCACCTACGACGGCGAGCCGGTCCTCGCCGAGGCCCTCAAGGTCGAGGGGGCGATGGCCGCCCTGCTCCGCGACGCGCTCCTGCCGAACCTGGTCCAGACGCTCGAGGGGACGCCGGCCCTGGTCCACGGCGGCCCCTTCGCCAACATCGCGCACGGGTGCAACAGCGTGCTGGCCACCAAGATGGCCCTGGCGCTGGGGGAGATCTGCGTCACCGAGGCCGGGTTCGGCTTCGACCTGGGGGCGGAGAAGTTCTTCGACATCAAGTGCCCCGCGGCCGGCCTCACGCCGGACGCGGTGGTTTTGGTGGCCAGCGTGCGCGCCCTGAAGTACCATGGCGGAGTCGCCGTCCGGGACCTCGACCGGTAGGACCTCCCGGCCCTGAAGCGGGGCTTCCCCAACCTAGAGTAGCACGTGGAGGACACCCGCC
>JACPAU010000262.1 GCA_016180705.1 Candidatus Methylomirabilota bacterium | reverse complement strand
CGAAAAGGTGTCCTGGAGTCCGGCCACGAACCGGAAGATCATCGAGGAACTCGGCGCGAGAGGGCTCGTGCCCGATCTCTCGGGCGTGTGTGTCTACGTGACGGGGGCCTCCGCCGGGTCGGCCGAAGTTGCCGCCAAGATCGGGGACTTCTGGCGGGCCTACTTTCAGCAGACAAAGGCCGACATGGATTCGAGCCGCTACGCGCACGTGCTCCTGCACTGGCCCCCCTCCACGTCCTGCAATTCCGGCCATTCCGGATAGCCTGCGGTCGTGCAGCGACCGCGGTGATGCGCTTCGCAATAGCCCGTTCCGCCGGCCCGCCTTTCCCAGAATTCCCTTGACAGTCTCCGACGATCGGTGAACAGTTAGGGCCGCCAAGGAGGCCGCGATGCCGCCTCGCCGCCCTGGGCGCGGGTCCCGCGCGCCGTTCGAACCCCGCACCTACCTCCCCATTGACCTCTTCACCGCCATCACCGACGCCCGGGTGGACCGCCCGGACATCGTACGGGAGGAGGCGGAGAAGCGCCAGCGCCGCAACCGCCTCACGGAGAATGGGCGGCTGGTCATCCTCGCGGCGGATCACCCCGCCCGGATGGTCGTCCACACGAAGCAGGACCCCCTCGGGATGGCCAACCGCCGCGACTACCTGGCCCGGATCGTCCGCGCCCTGACGGCGGCCGGCGTGGACGGCGTCATGGGGACGCCGGACATCCTGGAGGAACTCTTCATCCTGAACCGGCTGGTGCGGGAGCGGGGCGGGCGGCCTTTCCTCGACTTCAAGCTCCTGGTGGGCTCGATGAACCGGGGGGGCCTGGCCGGCACCGCCTTCGAGCTGGAGGACCGCTTCACCGCCTACACGGTGGAGCGCCTGGTGGCGTGCCGCCTGGACGGGGGGAAACTGATGTTCCGCCTCGATCCCCGGGTGCCCGACGCCGGCCGGACCATCGCGTGGTGCGCCGAGGCGGTGACCGCCCTCAACGCGCGGCGGCTGCCGGCCTTCCTCGAGCCGCTGATGGTGAAGCGGGAGCGGGGGCGCTACGTGGCCTCGCGCCACCCCGCCGACGTGGCGAAGGTGGTGAGCGTGGCCTCGGCGCTCGGGGACAGCAGCCTCATGCTCTGGCTGAAGGTCCCGCCCACCAAGCAGTTCGCGCGCGTGGCCCAGGCCACGACGTGCCCGCTCCTGCTCCTCGGCGGGGAGGCGAGCGGGAACCCGATGGCCGTCGTCCGGGAGATCCACCAGGCGATGGAGGCGGGCTCCAACGTGCGGGGTGCCCTCATCGGGCGGAACGTGCTCTACCCGGGAAGGGAGGACCCCCGGGCGATGGCAGCGGCGGTGGCCGCCCTGGTCCACGACAAGGTGACGCCGGCCAAATTGGGCCCGGTCGTGGCGGCGGCGCGCGCGGTGGACCCGGTCCTGGTCCCGGCGTGAGCACGGCAGGTCCTCGAGGCTCCTCTTGACAGCGCGTCCAATCCCGTCTAGAGTCCGTTTCCCCGAGTGATACCATCCCTAGATCAGGCCCCCGGGGAGGCGGGATGTCCCTGGATCGGGTCTTGGACAGCCCGGCGTGCCCTGGTTGGCCGGTTCCACGGCCGGCGGGGGCATTTGTGTGCGGGGCCTGGGCTGCAGCATCCCGGGGCCGTGCTTCTGGGAGGAGCGGGGTGGGAGGAGGGTGAGCGATGGATGAGCGTTGGGCACTGTCCCGCCGGCAGTTCCTTCGGACCCTGGCCGCCTCCGGCGCCGTCGCGGCCAGCGACCTCGCGTGGTGGGAGGAGCCGTTCCTCTCCCCGCGGAAAGCCTACGGCGCCAGCCCCGTCCGGTTCCAGTTCAGCGTGCCCGAGCCGAAGCGCACCGCGCTGGTGGAGTCCCTCGTCGAGCGCTTCAACAAGTCCCAGTCGGACGTCGAGGTGAAGGTCGAGTTCGTGCCGCAGGCCCAGGCGCGGCAGAAACTGATCACCGCCATCACAGCCGGGAATCCCCCCGACTGCTGCCAGGTCTGGGACAACTGGGTGGGCGAATTCGAGGGGATGGGGGCCGTCGAGGACCTCACCGGCCGGGTGAGGGATTGGAAGCACTACAAGGACACGCTCCCCATCGCGTGGCAGACCGTCACGGTGAAGGGGCGGATCCTCTCCTTCCCGTGGGTCGTGACGAACGACTCCCTCTACTACCGGACGGACCGGCTGAAGGAGTACGGGCTCAAGGCGCCGAGCGAGCACTGGACCTGGAACGACTTCCTCGCCCTGGCCAAGGGGTTCACCCGGGCGGACCGGAACCAGTACGGCTTCGGGATGCGCGGGCAGGGGACGTGGGCGGTCCTCTACGCCACCGAGTTCATGTACGGCAACGGCGCCCGGGTCCTGAAGGACGGGACGGTCGCGATCAACTCGAACGCTCGACTGGTACCTCGACCTCTTCCGGAAGCACAAGGTGACCCCGCCGAGCGTGCCGACCGACGGCTGGCGCCAGATCGTCGAGGGATTCGGGCGGGGGATCACCAACACCTACCTGCACAACTCCGGCTCTGCGGAGGAGCAGAAGGGGTTCGTGGGGCCCCAGGGCTTCGCCACCGTCCCCCTGCCCCTCGGCCCGGCGAAGCAGCGCGCCTCCTTCTACTTCTCCGAGACCCTCACCCTGTTCAAGGCGGCCAAGAACAAAGAAGGGGCCTGGAAGTTCCTGACCTTCCTGATGGATGACGAGCCCAATTTCATGTACTGCAAGACACTGGGGCTCCTGCCGGCCCGGAAGTCCATCGCGGACCGGCCCGAGTTCTCCAAAGACCCCACGCTCGCGGGGTTCGTCAAATCCTTCCCCTTCTCCGTCGTGAGCCCTTACCTGGCCTATGCGAGCTGGGGTGGAAAGCTGGACTCCGAGGGCGTGCCGCTCTTCCAGCAGGCGATGGTCGGGAAGATCTCCGCGAAGGAGTGCCTCGACCGGTTCGCCGAGGTCCTCACGAAGAACATGGCATAGGCCGCTCCGCGGCCCGTCTCGCGCCAACCCGCCGGCCGGAGGGGGCCGGCCGGCTCCCGTCCGGCCGTTCGTCCGCCGGGACACGAGGAGCACGTGGCGTACCGTGAGGCCACAGTCGCGGCGCCGCTCGCCCGCCCGCTCATCTCCCGCCGCACCCGAGAGGTTCTGACCGGCTACGCCTACCTGATCCCGGCGGCCGTCTGCCTGGGGGGGACGGTCGCTTTCCCGATCCTCAAGGCCATTCACATGAGCCTCTACCGTCATGTGCTCATCAAGCCGCAGGAGTACGGCTTCATCGGGCTCGGGAACTACGGGCGCCTCCTCCGCGACGAGGTCTTCTGGCTCACGCTCTGGAACTCCTTCGTCTGGGTGGGGGGTTCGGTCTCCCTCCAGTTCCTCGGGGGGTTCGCGGCCGCCCTCCTGCTGCACCAGGGCTTCCGGGGCCGCGCGCTGATCCGGACCGTCACCCTCCTCCCCTGGATCATCCCCGGGGTGGTGGTGGCGCTGGTCTGGGAGTGGCTGTACCAGCCCAACTACGGCGTGATCAACGACCTCCTCCTCCGCCTCGGCCTGCTCACCGAGCGGGTGGCCTGGCTCTCGGACCCGGCCCTGGCCATGCCGGCGGTCATCGCCACCAACGTCTGGCGCGGCGTCCCCTTCTTCGCCATCATGCTCCTGGCGGGGCTCCAGGCGATCCCGGACGAGCTGTACGAGGCGGCCCGGGTGGACGGGGCCAGCGTGGCGCATCGCTTCTGGCACATCACCCTGCCCCTCCTGCGACCCATCATCGTCGTGGCGACTGCGACCCGCATCGTCTGGACCTTCAACTACGCCGACCTGATCTTCGTCATGACCAGCGGCGGCCCCGCCAACGCGACCCAGATCACCTCCACCTACACGCTCCTTCAGGCCTACTCGGATCTGGACTTCGGCTACGCCGCGACCCTGTCCGTCGTCCTCCTCCTGATCATGCTGGGCTTCACCAGCGCCTACCTCCGCGTGACGCGCGGGATCGAGGGCGTCGCATGAGCCGGGCGCGGGCGGGAGACCTGGCAGAGCGGATCCTGGCCGGCCCGGTCCTGTGGACCGGCCTTGTCCTCCTTGCAGCCTTCGCGCTCGGCCCCTTCCTCTGGGTGTTCCTCAGTTCCCTGAAGACCCGGCAGGAACTCTATGCGACCCCGCTCCAGTACCTGCCGCGGACGGCCACCCTCGCCAACTACGTG
>JACPAU010000259.1 GCA_016180705.1 Candidatus Methylomirabilota bacterium | reverse complement strand
CCGAGGACCGCGGCCCCGCCCGGGGCCCGTGCGGGGTGACGCCCGTCCGGGTCCACCCCACCGTGGCCTGCGTCGGCTACCTACTGGAGCGGGACGCCCGGACGCTGCTGCATATCGGCGACACGGGCCCCACGGACCAGGTCTGGGAAGTCGCGCGGCAGGCCCCCCAGCTGAAGGCCGTGGTGGTGGAGACCTCGTTCCCAACCCGGCTCCAGGGGCTGGCCGACGCGAGCGGCCACCTCACCCCCCGGGCGCTGGAGGGGGAGCTGCGGAAGCTGGACCGGGAGGTCCCCGTCTTCGTCTACCACCTGAAGCCACAGTTCATCGCCGAGATCCGGCAGGAGATCCGGGGGCGATTCGGCTCCCGCGTAAAGATCCTCGAGCAAGGTGCGACGTACGAGTTCTGATAACGGGGCGCAGGCAGGGCGGTCCGTCCGGGGCGCCACCGCGGTGGAGGTCCTGATCGCCCTGGTCGTCGTCCTCCTCCTTGCGGGAATCGCCACCCCATCCCTGCTCAGGACGCGCGACGCCTACCGGATCCGGACGGCGGCCTGGGAGCTGGTGGGCACCCTGCGGCTTGCCCGGCAGCGGGCCGTCACGGAGCACCGGCGCACCCGCCTCGTCGTGAACGCGGCCGGGGCCGCGCTCGAGCCCAACACCTACGTCCTGCAGCAGGAAGAGGGGGCGGTCCTTTCGGGGGTCTGGATCGATCTGGGTCCCCGGTACCGGCTCCCGGGCGGGGTGAGCCTCGGCCCCGCGGGCGCGGTCTCCGTCACCTTCAGCGCCAAGGGGGGCGCCGACCCGGGAACGCTGATCCTGGCGAACGTCACCGGGGAATACCGGGTGGTGGTCAACGTGGTGGGCCGGGTCACGGTCTGTCAGGGGGCCTGCTGATGCGAGGAGCGGGCGCGCGCGGGGTCACGCTCCTGGAGATGCTCATCGCCCTCACGGTGCTGACGCTGGCCCTCCTCGCCATGGCGGGACTGTTCCCCACTGCCTACACCAACGTCGCCAAGGGGGGCCAGCAGACGGCTGCCGCCGCCGTCGCCCGGCAGATGATGGAGATGATCCGCGGCGAGGCGAGCTTCGACGCGGTTGCCCGGTACGCGGGTCTGGATACGACGACACCCGGCACCGCCGACTGGCTCGCGCTGAATGGGCCGGAGCACAGCGGCGCGGGTGCCCCCGGACGGCTGGACCGGTGGCGAGAGCGGGTCCTGGCCCTCCCGAGCGGCCGTGGGCGGGTCGCCGTGATCGTCCTGGCCGGGGGCGTCGGGCCAAACGGGACGCCATACGCCCGCGTGGCCAGCGTGACCGTGACGGTGGAGTACCGGGAGGGGAGCGCGGGCGGCCGGGACGCGGTCCTCACTACGTATGTCGCCGAGTAGGGGAGTCCCCGAACGGGCATTCACGCTGCTGGAGGTCCTGGTGGCCGGGGCCATCGGCGGGCTGGTCCTGGGAGCGGCCTACACCATGTACCTGGCCAACCAGGAAACCTATCTCCGGGGGGAGGCCCGCAGCGACCTGCAGCAGAGCGCCCGGATCGCGATGGATGAGGTCCTGCGGGCGCTGCAGAGCCTCGGCTACGACCCGCGCCGGACGGGGGGCTTCGGGCTCCGGGATCCGGCGAACCCCGGGACGGGCGCGGGCTGCCCGGCCCGCTCCGTCGGGTGCGCCAGCGAGGGCGAGATCCGCTTCAGCCTCGACGACGACGGCGACGGCGTCCTGGACGACGAGGGGATCGAGCGGGTCGGGTTCCGCCTGCGCAGCGGCGCCCTGCAGAAATTCAAGCCCGGAGCCGTCCTGAATCCCCAGCCGCTCGTAACGGGGGTGACGGCCCTCCGGTTCACCTACCTGGACGGGAACGGTCGGACGATCCCGGACCCGCCGGGCTCCGCCTACGCCCTCACCCCGCGGGAGCGGGACACGGTCCGTCGCGTCCGGGTCGAACTGACCGTCGCCCGGACCGTGGGGGGAGAGACCACCACCTTTTCCCTCACCTCGGATGCCGTCGTCCGGAACCCGCTCCCATGAGACCTGCTCCCGCCCGCCCGGCCTCAAGTCCCGCCCCGGCCGCCCGCACGGGGGCCGCGCTGGTCACCGCGCTGCTCGTGACCGGTGTCCTCATGCTCCTGGGGGTCGGGTTCCTCAACCTCTCCGCGACCGAGGTCCAGATCGCCGCCAACCAGCGGCAGGCCGACCAAGCCCTCTTCCTGGCGGAAGCCGGACTCGCGCAGGCCGTCCGGGACCTGGTGTATGACCTGAACTTCAAGCAGGCCGCGGGGGTCCGCCCCTCCTGGAGGTACAACGCCGATGCCGGCGAGCCGGCGGGGCGCGTCCTGAACGCGCCCCCGCGGCTCGCGTGGGACGAGGACTCCCGGCGCCCGGTGCCGGCACCGGCCCTCGCACTGGACCTGACGCAGGCGGGCAGGGCAGCGCCGCCTCCGCCCCAGTACCTCGACTCGGACCTGAAGCGCAGGGGCAAGCTGGATTGGTTCGCCCAGCCGTGGGTCCAGGTCCCGTACCCGAACACCACCCTGGGGAATCCGGACCGGGG
>JACPAU010000224.1 GCA_016180705.1 Candidatus Methylomirabilota bacterium | reverse complement strand
CCACCAGCCCCACCGTCATCCCGTGCTCGGCTAACGTCCGCTGCGCCCGCGTCAGGGGGCCGCCGGTCACGCTGGGAGCCAGGATCTCATCGCTCCCCCGGCTCACCGTGAGCCGGACCTCCTTGTTCTTCCGGACGCGCACGCCGCCGGGCGGCGTCTGCGTGATCACGCCGCCCCGAGGGATGGTCCTACTGTACTCCTCCGCCACCATCCGCGGCTGCAGCCCCACCTCCCGGACGAGCGCGGCCGCCTCCTTCAGGTCCATGCCCATCGTGTTCGGCACCTGGACCTTGTCCTTCTCCAGGGCCAGGTTCATGGCCACGTAGCCTGCCAGGATGGCCAGGCCCGCCATCCCCAGCAGGGCCCCTGCCGCCTTGAGGGCGACCTCCAGCCAGGCGCGCAGGCGCGGCGTCATCGGAGGCCTCGGCGCCACCGGATGAAGTAGAACCCGTCGCAGCCTTCCCGGTGGGGGAAGGTACGGAAGCCGCCCTCGGGCAGGCGCGTGCAGGAGCCCGCCGGGAAGCCGACCGGGACCTCCTCCTGAAAGGCCCGCGCGGCTCCCGAGAAGGCCGCCCCCACCGCCTCCCCCTCCTCGGGCTCCGTGCTGCAGACGGCGTACACCAGGCATCCCCCGGGTCGGACGGCCTCCGCCGCGCCGCGGAGCAGGTCCCGCTGCAGGGCTGCCAGGCGGGCGAGGTCGGCCTCCGGCACCCGCCAGCGGATCTCGGGGTGGCGGCGGAGCGTCCCGAGGCCGGTGCACGGGGCATCCACGAGGACCCGGTCGGCACCCCCCGGCACGTGGCGGGACGCCTCCCGGGCGTCCCCGGCCTTCGGCTCCACGATCGTCGCCCCAAGGCGCGTGCAGGCCTCGCCCAGCCTCCGGCGGGCCCGCTCGCTCACATCGAGGGCGACGATTCGCCCGACATTCCCCATCACCGCCGTCATCCGGGCCGCCTTGTTCCCGCCCCCCGCGCAGGCGTCCAGGACCGTCTCCCCCGGCTGCGGGTCGAGCAGGGCCACCGCCAGCGCGGCCCCCTCGTCCATGACCTGGACCTTTCCCTCGGCCACGAGGGAGTGGTGGCGGACGCTCGCCCCCTCACGCACCCGGAGCGCCTCCGGGAGGAGCGGGCTCGCCGTCGTCGCCACCCCGTCGGCGGCCAAGCGCGCGGCCACGCTCGGGGCGTCCGCCCGGAGCCGGTTGACGAGCAGCACCGTGGGCGCGGGGCTCTGGTCCGCCTGGAGCAGCGCGGTGGCCTCCGCCTCCCCGAACCGCGCGAGCCACCGCCGGACGAGCCACGGCGGGTGGGAGAACGCGAGCGCGAGGCGCTCCGTCGCGTCCGCCATTTCCGGCACCGGGAGGCTCTCCCGCCGCTCGGCCAGGCGCCGCAGCAGCGCGTTGGCCAGGCTCGCCCATCCCTCGTGGCCTCCCGGCCCCTTGGCGGCCGCTACCGCCTCGCTCACCGCCGCGTAGGCCGGCACCCGGTCGAGGAACCGGAGCTGGTAGGCGCCCACCCGGAGGATCTGCCGGAGACGGACCGGCAGGTCGGCGATGCGCCGGCGCCCCACGGTCTCCAGGAGCCAGTCCAGCGTCGCCCGCCAGCGCAGGACGCCGTAGGTCAGCTCCGTCAGGAGCGCCGCCTCCCTGGCATCCAGCGTCCGCCTGGCGAGCGTCGCATCCAGGAGGAGAGACGCATACGCCCGGTCCCGCTCCACCCGCGTCAGGAGGTCCACGGCCAGCGCCCGTGCGCCGGCGGCGCGCTCAGCCAAAGAGCGCCCCCGCTGCAAGACGCCGGCCACGGGCGAAGGCCGCCCCGTCCATCGGCCGCCTCCCCTCGGGCTGGACCGTGAGGAGACAGAGCCGCCCCCGGCCCGTGGCCACGACCGGGCCCCGACGGGTCACGGCCAGCAGCGTCCCGGGCGCCGCCCCCGCTTCCCCCTCCTCCACGGCCGCGGCGAGGACCTTCAGCGTCTCCCCGGCGAGAGCGGTGAGGGCCCCCGGCTCGGGCGTCAAGCCGCGGATCCGGTTGCGGAGCGCCTCTGCCGCCTCGCCCCAGTCGAGGCGCTGGTCGGCCGCGGAGAGCTTCGGAGCGAAACTGGCCAGGGCCTCATCCTGCGGGACGGGGCGCGCCTCTCCCTTTTCCAGCGCCACCAGGGCCTCGGCGAGGGCCTCGGCGCCCAGACGCGAGAGGCGCTCGCCGAGCGTCCCGGCGGTGTCCTCGTCGCGGATCGCCTCGCTCCGCTGCAGGAGGACAGGGCCCGCGTCCACCCGCTCGGTCATCCGGATGATGCTCACGCCCGTCACCCGCTCCCCCCGGATGAGGGCCCACGCGACCGGCGCGGCGCCCCGGTAGCGGGGGAGGAGCGAGGCGTGCACGTTCCAGCACCCATGTCGGCCGACCGCGAGGACAGCGGGGGGGAGGATCTGGCCGAAGGCGACCACCAGGATGGCGTCGGGGGCGAGCTCCGAGAGGGCCGCCTGCGCGTGCGGGTCCCTCAGGCTGGCCGGCTGCAGGACCGGAAGGTGAGCCCGGGCCGCCGCGACCTTCACCGGCGAGGCCGTGAGCGCCTGCCCCCGGCCGGCGGGTCGGTCGGGGCGGGTGACGACCGCCGCGACCTCGTGACCGTCCCTCAGCACCCGCTCGAGGGACGGCACGGCGAAGGCCGGCGTCCCCATGAAGATCACCCGCATACGCGGGCCAGGACCTCCGCCATCCGCGCGCGGTGGGTCCCGGGCCAGTAGACGCGCCGGCAGTCCGGGCAGGTGCGGAAGGCCGCGTGGTGGGTCAGGACGAAGTCGGGGACCTTCCCGGCGGCCTCCGCCCGGGGGAGTGGGGCGAGCGGCGTGTTGCAACGCAGGCAGCGCGTCCCCGGGGCGGCCGGCGGCAGATCGTACGCCCGGAGGACCTCGCGGATCTGATCCTCCACCCGGTCGCTTTCGAGGAGGAGGCTCCCGGCCGGGAGGGAGGAGCGCGGGAGGCGCGTATCGCGGGTGAGGAGCACCCGCCGCTCGGCGACCGCGGTCGCCAGGAGCGCCGCGTCGTCCCCGTCCCGGTGGTAGAGGGTGTCGTAGCCGAGGGCCCGCAACCACTTGGCGAGCCGGCCCACCATCGCGTCGGCGAGGAAGCGCATCGCAAACCCCGCAACACGATAACACACGGCCCGGGGGCCCTCCAGGGGAAAAGGGCCGGGGTTGACAGCCCCGCCCCCCCCATACTAAGAAAGCGCTGCGCAGCGCTGAGAGAACGCTGGGGTCCGACGATGGTCAACGAGATCCCGCAGGCCGACATCACCTTGACCCGCCTCCGCCAGCGGCCGGTCCTCGACGCGACCGGCGCCCCGGTGGGCTGCCTGAAGGACCTGGTGGTCCACTTCCGCGGCATCTTCCCCCAGGTCACGAAGATCCTGGTGGCCCGGCCGACGGAGGAGGATCTCCTGGTGGGCTGGGAGCAGGTCGCGGGCCTGGACCCGGAACCCGGCGGCGCGCTCCGCCTGGCCTGCGCGGCGGACGCCGTCCGGCCGCAGTCGCTCCGGCTGAGCGAGATGCTCCTCGCCAAGAACATCCTGGACAAGAAGGTCATGGACACGGCCCGCCGGCGCGTGGTGCGCGTGAACGACGTGGGCCTGAAGCAGCAGGACGGGCGCTACGTGGTGGTCTGGGTGGACGTGGGGATGCGCGGCCTCCTGCGGCACTTGCTCCCCGAGCCGGTGCTGGAGGCCTTCACCCGCACCCTGCGCCTCTCCCTCCCCCGGGACGTGGTCTCCTGGGAGCACGTGGAGCCGATCGAGACCGAACTCACCCGGGCGAAGCGGCAGGCGGTCTACAGCAAGCTTGCCCGCCTGCACCCCGCCGACATCGCCGATATCGTCGAGGAATTGAACCCCAGCGAGCGGGCCACGATCCTCCAGGCCCTCGACGCCGAGACGGCGGGCGAGGCGCTGGCGGAGACGGAGACGGAGGTGCAGGCCGGGGTGCTCCAGATGCTGGAGCCGGAGAAGGCCTCCGACTTGCTGGAGCGGATGGAGCCGGACGAAGCGGCCGACGTCCTCTCCGAGATGCCCGAGTCCCGCGCCCAGGAGATCCTCGAGAGCATGGAGCCGGAGGAGGCAGGGGAGGTCGCGGAGCTGCTCGAGCACCCGGAGGAAAGCGCCGGCGGCCTGATGACCACCGAGTTCGTCGCCTTCCCGCCCCACCTGACGGCCGCGGCTGCCGTCGAGCATCTCCGAGAGCGGGCAGGGGAGGCCGAGACCATCTCCACCCTCTACGTCACGGACCCCGACGGGCGACTCCTCGGGGTGCTGAGCCTCCGGCAGCTCCTCACCGCGCCCCCAACGCGGACGCTCGAGGACCTCGTGGAAAAGCACGTCATCCAGGTCCCCCCGGAAGCCGACCTGAAGGATGTGGCCGAGACCCTCTCCAAGTACAACCTCCTCGCCCTGCCGGTGGTCGGCAGCACCGGCGTCCTGGAGGGCATCGTCACCGTGGACGACGTGCTCAGCCGCCTCCTCCCCCTGATCTGGAAGCAGCGCGCGGCGAAGAAGTACCTCTAGCATCCCTGGTCGGCCGGAGCGGGCATGCCCTTCCCCCGGATCCGGAGGCGGCGCGTCCTCCTGTTCTTCTCCATCGTGGGGCCGGGCATCATCACCGCCAGCGTGGACCAGGACGCGGGGGGGATCGCCACCTACTCCCTCGCCGGCGCCCACTACGGCACCTCCCTCCTCTGGTCGCTCTTCTTCATCACCATCAGCCTGGCGGTGATCCAGGAAATGGGGAGCCGGATGGGCGTCGTGACCGGCAAGGGGCTGGCGGAGCTGATCCGGGAGGTCTACGGCCTCCGGCTCACGACCGCCGTGCTGGTGGTCCTGGTCCTGGCCAACTGGGCCAACACGGTCGCCAACTTCGCCGGCGTCGCCGCCGCCCTGGAGATCTTCGGGGTTCCCCGCCTCCTCTCGGTCCCGGCGGTGGCCGGCCTGGTGGCCTGGCTGGTCGTCCAGGGGACCTACCGCCTGGTCGAGCGGGCGTTCCTCCTGGCCAGTACCGTCTACATCGTCTACGTGATCTCGGGCCTCCTGGCCCGGCCGGCCTGGGGGGAAGTCCTCCGCGCGTCCGTGACCCCCACCCTTCGGCTCCAGACAGACTACCTCACGATGCTCATCGCGCTGGTGGGAACGACCATCGCCCCGTGGATGCAGTTCTACCTCCAGTCTTCCGTGGTGGATAAGGGGATCCGGGTCAAGGAGTATCCCTTCGCCCGCCTGGACGTTTTCCTCGGGAGCCTGGTGGCCGCCGTCATCGCCTTCTTCATCATCGTGGCCTGCGCCGCGACCCTCCACGTCCACGGCGTCCGGATCGAGAGCGCGGCGGATGCAGCGCTCGCCCTCGAGCCCTTTGCCGGGCGCTACGCCACGGTCCTCTTCGCCATCGGCCTCTTCAACGCCTCCGCCTTCGCCGCCGCCATCGTCCCCCTCTCCACCGCCTACGCCGCCTGCGAGGCGCTCGGCTGGGCGGGCGGGGTGGACCGGGGGCTCCGGGAGGCGCCGGGGTTCTTCGCTATCTATCTCGCGTTGGTGGGCACGGGCGCGGTCGCGATCCTCTGGCCGGGCGCCCCGCTGATCGAGATCATGGTGGCCTCCCAGGTGCTGAACGGCATCCTCCTCCCGGCGATCCTCGTCCTCATGCTCCGCCTCATCAATGACCGGGAGGTCATGGGAACCTACGTGAACTCGCCCCTGTTCAACCTCGTTGGCCGGGGCACCGCCGCCGTCATGATCGCGCTGAGCCTCCTCCTCCTAATCCTCGCGCTCCGGGGCGCCTGATGGCCCCAGGGCGCAAGCGCGCGGTCCCGATCCGGAAGTGGCCTGCCGCGGAGCGGCCGCGGGAGCGCCTGCTCCGGGACGGGCCGACCGGCCTCACCGACGGGGACCTCCTGGCCATCCTCTGTCGCACCGGGCGGCCCGGGAGCAGCGCGCTGGCACTCGCCCGGCAACTCCTGGCGCGGTTCGGCTCCCTCCGCGGCCTCGACGCCGCCCCCGCGGAGGCCCTCCGCGAGATCCCCGGCCTCGGCCCGGCGAAGATCGCCCAGATCAAGTCCGCCTTCGAGGTGGGCCGGCGCGCGCAGAGCGAAGCGAAGCGGCCGCGGGGGGCCGCCACCTCCTCCCGGGCCGTCTACGCCTTCCTCCGGCCCCTCCTGCGGGACCGGCCCCGGGAGGCGTTCCTGGTCCTGCTCCTCAACCGGCGCCACGCCATCCTGGACGTCTGCACGGTGAGCGAGGGCTCCCTCGCGGAATCCCCCGTCTACCCCCGGGAGGTCCTCGGCGCGGCCCAGCGGGGGCACGCGGCGGCGCTCATCCTGGCCCACAACCACCCCTCGGGCCACCCCGCGCCCTCCCCCGAGGACGAGGCGGTCACGGCCGAGCTCGTCGCCGCAGGGCGGCTCCTCCAGATCCCGGTCCTCGATCACCTGATCGTGGGCGAGGCGGAGTACTTCTCGTTCGCCGACGCCGGCCTCATCGCGCGCTACAACGCGGCGTTCGACCGGGCGTGGCCGCGGCGGGGCTAGGGGCGGGGTTGCGGGGGCCCGGCGGGCCCCGGGCCGAGAGACGTGCCGCAGATGTCACAGTAGCGGGCGGGTGGGAGGACCTTCGCGCCGCAGGCCGGGCAGGGGATCGGGGCGGAGGCGCTCACTCGAGGAACTCCTCCTTGACGGGGCCCCCCGGCGGGGCGGGGCGCGGCACCGGCGGGCCCGGTGCGGAGGAGCCAGAGGCCGTGGGCCTCTCGGGCCCTGCCTCCGGCTGCTCTTCGAGAAACTCGCTCGCCACCCAGCCCACCTGCCCCGTCCGCACCACCCGGACTTCCACCCACTCCCCGTCCTCCCGCAGCCGGAGGACCACGTCGCCCTGCCGCAGGACCCCGATCCGGCCGCACGTGACCCCCGGGCAGCGCCGCAGGTTGAGCGAGGAGGCGGTCACGTACCAGGGCGTCGGGGACGGCACGGCGGGCATAGGCCGAGCGGCCGGCCTCGGCGGTGTCACCGGCTGGGCCGCGGGAGGCTGCGGCCGCCTGGCCGGCGCCGGCGGCCGCGGGAGCGGTCGGGCCGGCGGCGTGGGCGCCGCGCAGGCGGCGAGCAGGGCGGCCGCGAGGACGGCCGCCCAGCGCGGCCAGCGCCTACGGCCGACGGAGGCGCGCGATCTTCCGGGAGATCTCATCGGTGTCCGGGGCGTCGGGCCGAAGCGTCCGGTACTGCTCGAAGTGCCGGAGCGCCTTGGCGCGCCGCCCCTGCTCCTCGTAGATGAGCCCCAGGTTCTTGTGGGGGACGGGGTTCGTCGGGTCGAGCGCGATCGCCTGCTCGTACATGACGACAGCCTCGTCGAGCCTGCGCAGGCGCCGGTACAGGACCCCGAGGTTGTTGCGGGCCTTCACGCTCTCCGGGTGCGCTTCCAGGGCCGCCAGGAAGGCCCCCTCAGCCTCCGGCAGGCGCCCGGCCCGGGCGGCGGCGATCCCCTCCGCGTTCAGGCGCTCCTCCTCGGCGGCGCCGCCGGCCTGGGACGCCGGCGGGCGGACGGGCGGCCACCCCGGGAGGCCCCCGCCGGGCGTCAGCGCGAGGAAGGCCGCCGTGAGGAGCAGCAGGGGGACCACCGTCAGGGCGGCCAGGACCTTCCAGTCCATCCAGGCGCCGCTGAGCGGCGGCCGGGCCGGCTTCGCGGCCGCTGCGGCGGGGCGCGGCACGGCCGACGCGGCGCTGGGCGCCGGGGCAGGCCCGGTGCCTCGCGCAACGGCCCGGGCCGTCGGCGCCTCCACGGGTGCCTCGTGCAGGAGGCGCAGTTCCCCCGCACAGAAGGCGCAGCGCGCGCTCACGGCCCCGTGGAGCAGGTGACAACGGCGGCAAACCTTCGCCGGCTCCGAGAGCGCCGCCTGGGTCAAGGGGTGGCCGCACAGCTTGCAGTAGGTTTTCCCCTGTTCGAAGTAGAGGCTGCAATTCTCGCAGAGCTGGTATCCCATCGACCCGCTCACGCGGCCGCCGGACAGCCGTCTGCCCCCTGGCCAGGGGAAGCCCTGCCGCCGCTCCGGACGCTCGCCTCCGTCTTCGGGAAGGGGTGGGGGGACCCGGACCCGCGCGGGGAAAAACCACGGTTTCGGAGGGCGCTCGCCCCTGAGGACAACGCCGAAGTCGCTGTCCGCACTATAGGGGTGGGCCGGGCCCGTGTCAATCGTGCCGGGGGGTTGCGCACGCGGCTTTTCCCTTGCAAAGGCCGTGCGCATCCTCTAGTTTAGGGCAGTTAGCCGGCTGGAGCACGCAGGAGGTGCCCGTCCAGGGATGATCCAGCTCTTCCGGGTCTCGAAGACCTTCGGCAGGGACGTGGAGGCCCTGGCGGATGTCTCCCTGCACCTCCGCAAGGGAGAGTTCGTCTTCCTGACCGGCGGGAGCGGGGCCGGGAAGACGTCGCTGCTGCGCCTCATCTTCCGGGATCTGCTGCCGACGAGCGGCCAGATCCTGGTCAGCGGCCGCAACGTGGTCCGCCTCCCGGAGCGGGAGGTGCCGGCGCTCCGGCGGCTGGTGGGGGTCATCTTCCAGGACTTCAAGCTCCTGATGGACCGGACGGTGGCCGAGAACCTGCACTACGTGGCCCGCGCGCTGGGGACGCCCGAGGCGGCGGCCCGCCGAAAGATCGGCTACCTCCTCCGGCAGGTGGGCCTCCTGCATCGGGCCAACCAGACGCCCTACCGCCTCTCCGGGGGAGAGCAGCAGCGGGTGGCCATTGCCCGCGCCCTCCTGAACGATCCCCTGATCCTGCTGGCGGACGAGCCGACGGGGAACCTGGACGCGGAGCTGGCCGCCGACGTGATCCGCCTCCTCCGGGAGGTGAACGCCCGGGGAACCACGATCCTCCTCGCCACGCACAATGCGACCCTGGTGAAGGAACAGGCCAAGCGGACCATCGTCCTCAAGGCCGGCCGGGTCGTCGAGGACAACGGGGCCTGATGCGCCCGACGCGCGTGTGGAGCCTGCTCACCGAGACCCTGGCGAACCTCCGGCGGGGGGGCTGGGGCGGCCTCGCCGCGGTCGGGGCCATCACGGTCTCCTCGCTGATCCTGGGCTGCCTCTGGCTCCTCACGGTGAACCTCCAGGCGATCATGAGCGACTGGAAGGCCCAGTTCGAGGTGGTCGTCTTCCTCCGGGACGACATCACCGCGGAGCAGCGCGACCTGCTCCGGCGGCGCCTGCAGACGGAGGCCGCCGTGGCCGCCGTCCAGTACACCACCAAGGAGGAGGCGCTGGCCGTCTTCAAGCGGGACCTGCGGGGGCAGGCGAGCCTCCTCGAGGGCCTGGGGGACAACCCCCTCCCGGCCTCCTTTCAACTTCGCATCGGGGAGGAGCACCACACCCCCGCCGCCATGCGGGGGCTCGTGGCTTCCCTCGAGCGGCTCGAGGGGGTGGAGGAGGTCCTGTACGGGCTCGAGTGGATCGACCAGCTCGCCCGGATGGTCTCGGGGTTGCAGGTGGTGGGGTGGGCGGTCGCGACGATTCTGGGGGGAACCGCCGTCTTCATCGTCGGCAACACCATCCGCCTCGCGGTCTATGCCCGGGCGGACGAGATCGAGATCCTCCGCCTGGTGGGGGCGACCCGCGGATACATCCGCGCCCCCTTCATCCTGGAAGGGCTTTTCCAGGGCCTGCTCGGAGGGACTCTGGCGCTCCTGCTCCTGTTCGCCGGCTACCGGTACGTCGTCTGGCGGCTCGGCCTGTCCCCCGCGGGGCTGCTCGCACTCGACGGCGGACGCTTCCTGGAGCCGCTCCAGGTGACCGGGCTGCTCGCCGCCGGCGCCGTCCTGGGGGGCCTGGGGAGTCTCCTGTCGGTGCGGCGGTTCCTGAAGGCATGAGGGGCATGCGAAGGCTCCGACCCACAGTCGCGGGGACCCTCCTCCTGATTGGCCTCCTGGTCGGGACGGGCGCTGCGACCGCCCAGAAGGGCGGGCGGCTCTCCCGGACCCAGAAGGAGCTGCAGGAGGTGCAGCGGGAGCTCGCAGAGGAGCGCCGCCGCGCGCAGGAGGCGGGCCGGCGGGAGGGGGCGCTCGCCCGCGAGCTGGAACGGGTGGAGGGGCTGCTGCGCGGGAAGGGGGCCGAACTCAAGCGCCTCGAGGCCCGGGTCGCTGCCGGGAGCCGGGAGGTGGCCGCCCTGACCCGGCAGCTCGCCACGACCGAGCGGCGCCTGCAGCGGACCGAGCGCTTCCTGGGCGAGCGCCTGCGGGCGCTCTACAAGCAGGGGCGCCTGGGGACGGTCCGGGTCCTCCTCACGGCCGGGACCGCGGAGGAGGCGGCCCGCCGGGTCAAATACCTGGCGGCGATCGCGGTGCAGGATCGGGACCTGGCGGCCCGGCACCGGGCGGCCCTGGCGGATCTCACGCTGCAGCGCGAGGGAGTCCGGACGCGGATCAGCGTCCTCGAGGAACAGCGGAGCAAGCTCCAGGACACACGGCAGGACATCGCCAGCGAGCAGTGGCGGCAGCGGATCCTGCTGGCGAAGGTGCGGGAGGAGCGGCAGGGGCACCTGACTGCAATCCGGGAGTTGGAGGCGGCGGCGAACGAGCTCCAGGCCCTCCTGAACCGGCTGCGGCTCGAGGAGCGGGCGCGGCGGCGGCCCGCCCCCGTGGCTCCCGGGAGGCCGGCCCTCGACGGCGCCCTGGCGGCGCTGCGGGGCAGGCTCCCCTGGCCCGCGGCGGGGGAGGTCGTCGCGGGCTTCGGGCAGCGGGAACATCCCCGCTTCCGGACCGTGACCTTCAACCGGGGGGTCGCGATCCGGGCCACGGCCGGGGAGGAGGTCCGGGCCGTCCACCGGGGGACCGTCGCCTTCGCCGACTGGTTCCAGGGCTACGGGCGGCTCGCCATTCTGGACCACGGTGACGGGCTCTTCACCCTCTACGCCCACCTGGCGGACCTCCTTGTCCGCGCGGGGCAGGAGGTCCAGGCGAAGCAACTCATCGGGACCGTCGGGGAGAGCGGCTCCCTCGATGGGCCCCAGCTCTACTTCGAGGTGCGGGTCCAGGGGAAGCCCGAGGATCCTCTGGCGTGGTTGCAACCCCGGCGGTAACAATCAGGGCGGCGGGCGCCGCGGCGGCGCGGGAGGAAGGGGAATGCGAGCACAGCGGTGGCGGGGGACGGCCCGGACGGCCCTGGTGGTCCTCGCCTTCATCCTGGTCATCATCGCGAGCGGCGCCCGCCACGGCGTGGTCGCCACCGACGAGGCCTACGAGAAGCTCAAGGTCTTCACCGAGGTCCTGACGCTCATCCAGGCCAACTATGTGGACGAGGTCAATTCCAAGGACCTCGTCTACGGTGCGATCCGGGGGATGCTGGAGGGGTTGGACCCGCACTCCACCTTCATGCCGCCGGAGGTCTACCGCGAGATGCAGGTGGAGACCCAGGGGTCCTTCGGGGGGCTGGGGATCGAGATCACCGTCCGGGACCGGCAGCTCACCGTGGTCGCCCCCATCGAGGGGACCCCCGCGGACCGGGCCGGCATCCTGTCCGGGGACCGGATCGTGCGGATCAACGGGGAACCGACCAAGGACATGACCCTCATCGAGGCGGTCCGCAAGCTCCGGGGGCCGCGGGGGAGCCAGGTCACCATCGGCATCATGCGGGAGGGACTCGCGGAGCCGAAGGACTTTGCCATCACCCGGGAGGTCATCGAGGTCCACAGCGTCCGCTCCTTCGACCTGGAGGACGGCATCCGATACATCCGGCTGGTTTCGTTCCAGGAGCGGACGGCCCGCGACCTGGAGGCGATCCTCGAGCAGTACGCCGGCGGCGGGGTCAAAGCGACGGTCCTGGACCTCCGGAACAACCCCGGCGGGCTCCTGAGCCAGGCGGTCCAGGTGGCGGACCTCTTCCTCCAGAAGGGACAGCTCATCGTCTACACCGAGGGGCGCGTGCGGAACCAGGACCTCCGCTTCACCGCCGAGCACACGAAGCCCATCCCCCAGGTCCCCCTGGTGGTGCTCGTGAACGGCGGCTCGGCCAGCGCCTCGGAGATCGTGGCCGGCGCGCTGCAGGATCACCGGCGGGCCGTCGTCCTCGGGACCACGACCTTCGGAAAGGGCTCGGTCCAGACCGTGATCCCGCTCAACGACGGTTCGGGTCTGCGCCTAACCACGGCCAAGTACTTCACTCCCCGGGGCCAGTCGATCCACGGGAAGGGGATCACGCCGGATATCCTGGTGGAGCCCCCAAAGCCCGGTACCACGGCCCAGGCGGCCCCCCGCCCCGAGGGCGGGCCATCCCCCCGCGAGCGGAAGATCGGGGAGGAGGAGGGGGATACCTCCCAGCCGCTCGGTCGGCGGGGGCCGGACCTGAAGACCGACGTCCAGCTGGCCCGCGCGGTGGACATCCTGAAGGCCAACCTCATCCTGGAGCAGGGAGGGACGGGCACGCCGGCGGCCCGGTGAGGAATCCCGAAGCCTCCCGCGTGGCATGAGCCTCATCCTCGGCATCGAGACCTCCTGCGACGAGACCGCCGCCGCGGTGCTGGAGGATCCGCGGCGGCTCCGGTCCAGCGTGGTCCTCTCTCAGGAGGGCCTCCATGCCCCCTTCGGCGGGATCGTGCCGGAGCTGGCCTCCCGCCGCCACCTGGAGACGCT
>JACPAU010000223.1 GCA_016180705.1 Candidatus Methylomirabilota bacterium | reverse complement strand
GCCAACGGCAACGTCCTGCCCTGCTGCATCGCGCCGTTCAGCGCGAAGAACTACCGCGGGGCCGTGCTGGGCAACGCCTTCGAGCAGGAGTTCGCGGGCGTCTGGAACGGCGAGCGCTACCAGCAGTTCCGGTCCGACTTCGAGAGCGATTCCCCTCCCGACCCCTGCCGGGGCTGCGGGCTGCTCTGGAGCATCTGAGGAAATCGAGGGACGGACATGCTCACGCACCCACTCAGCCTTCCGACACGCGCCCCCCTCTGGCCCCTCGCGCTCTTCCGGATCGCCTTCGGCCTGATGTACCTGGACTTTGCCTGGCAGAAGGCCCCCTGGGTCATCAGTGAGGGGCACCGGTACGGCTGGCTGTACGGCTGGCTCGAGAAGGAGGTCGCCCACCCCACCTTCGGCTGGTATGCGGCGCTGCTCCAGCACGTAATCCTGCCCAACTTCAATCTCTTCGGCCTGCTCGCCTTCCTGACCGAGCTCGGCCTGGGCGTGCTCCTCCTCCTCGGGCTCTTCACCCGCCTGGCCGGCCTCGGGGGGTTTGGCTGGCAGGTGAACATCGCCCTCGGGGCCTACAACGTCCCCGGGGAGTGGGGCTGGATCTGGGTCCTCCTCACCCTCCCCCAGGTCTGCTTCGCCCTCTGCGGGGCCGGGCGGGTCCTCGGGCTCGACCGGTATCTCGGGCCGGTGCTGCGCCAACGGGCCGAGGCCGAGGCCTGGGCACGCCTGCTGCTGCGGGCCATCTGAGTCACGGAGGGTGGGATGCGGGAGGCTTGGCGCGTCCGGGTGCTCGTCGGGGGGCTCGGGCTCTTCAGCCTGCTCGGCTACGCGCTCGCCTTCCCCCGGGCCGCCCGCTCGGCGCAGGAGCCCCTCGTCGTCTTCGTCGGCCTCTCTCTCGGGCTCTTCCTCCTGTTCCTGCTCGCGGCGTGGATGGTGGTTCGGCACCCGTCCGCGGACCGGGTCCTGCTCGGCCTGATCCTCGGGTTCGGTCTCCTCTTCCGGTTGGTCCTGCTCCCGAGCCCCGTGGTCCTCTCCTCGGATGTGTACCGGTACCTCTGGGACGGTCGGGTCCAGCGGGCGGGGATCAACCCGTACCGGCATCCGCCGGCCGATGAGGCGCTGGCGCCCCTGCGCGACCCGGCCGTCTTCCCCCACGTCAACCGGCCGATCAAGCCGACCGTCTATCCGCCGGGCGCGCAGGCCCTCTTCGCCGCCGTCGCCGCGGTAACACCGGACAGCCTCCTCGGCTGGAGGCTCTTCCTGCTCGGGTGCGAGGTCGCCACGGCGGTGCTCCTCCTGGGGCTGCTCGCCCGGATGGGGCTCCCCCCGAGCGGGATCCTGCTGTACGCGTGGGCGCCGCTGGCCGTCTTCGAAGGGGTGCAGGCGGGGCATGTGGACGTCGCTTTCCTGCCGGCGCTCCTCCTCGCGCTCCGGTGGCGGCAGGAGGGACGGGCGGGGCCTGCCGGCGCGGCGTTAGGGGTGGCCGTCCTGCTGAAGCTGTACCCGGCGGTGCTGCTTCCCGTCTGGTGGCGGCGCGGCGAGTGGCGGTTCCCGGCGGCCTGCGCGGGCGTGGTGGCGGCGGGGTACCTCCCGTACCTGGTGGGGGCGGGGAGCGGTGTCACCGGCTTCCTCCCCGAGTACTTCGGGAGCGGCGAGGATTTCAACGTGGGCCTCCGCTTCTTCCTAACCGAGGGCGTCGGGCTCGCAGGCGAGGTGGCGCGGGGAGCGGCCATGGTGCTGCTCTTCGGCCTGCTGGGCGTCGTGCTGGTGGCGATCGCCCGGCGGCGGACCGAAGACCCGGTCGGAATCTTCCGGGCCGGGATGGCCGCGGTGGCCGCATACCTCATCCTCGTGCCGACCGCCATGCATCCGTGGTACGTTCTCTGGGTCCTCCCGTTTACCGCGGTGCAGCCCTCCGCGGCCTGGCTCTACTTCAGCGGCGCCGTCTCCCTCTCGTACCTCAAGTACGCGTGGGAGCCGGCGGGACTCCCGCTCTGGCTTCGGGCCGTGGAGTACTTCCCCCTCTACGGCCTCCTCGCCTGGGAGTGGGGCCGGGGCCGCGCCGGGCTCTTGCCCAAAGATGCCGGCCCGGATTCCCGGAGGCCCGGCCTGCGCCGGAGCGCGCCCGTGGGACAGCCGCCATGCCCGTGATCCTCCAGGCTCTCGTGGGCCTGCTGTACCTGGTTTCCCTGGTCGGCCTCTTCCTGTACGGCGTGAACGCCTACGTCATGCTGGCGGTGCACTGGTGGCACCGGCGCCGGGCCGAGGCGGCGGAACCGCCGCCGGCCCCGGAGGTCTGGCCCGCGGTGACGGTCCAGCTCCCGCTCTACAACGAGCGGTACGTCGCGCGCCGGCTGCTCGAGGCCGTGGGCCGACTGGACTATCCGGCGGATCGGCTCGAGATCCAGGTCCTGGACGACTCCACCGACGAGACCAGCGCGATCGTCGCGGAGAGTGCCGGTCGGCTTCGGGCGCGGGGGCTTTCCGTCGCGCACCTGCGCCGGGCCGTGCGGACCGGCTTCAAGGGCGGTGCGCTCGCCGCCGGGTGCGCCGCGGCGCGGGGGGAGTTCCTCGCGGTCTTCGACGCCGATTTCGTCCCCCCGCGCGATTTTCTCCGGCGGACGATCCCGTTCTTCGCCGACCCGGCCGTGGCCGTGGTCCAGACGCGCTGGGGGCACCTCAATCGGGACTACTCCCTCCTGACGGTCGCCCAGGCCCTGGGGATCGACGGGCACTTCGGTGTCGAGCAGTCGGCGCGCTGCTGGGGGAGCCTGTTCCTGAACTTCAACGGCACGGCCGGCGTGTGGCGCAAGGCGGCCATCCTGGATGCGGGCGGGTGGGCCCACGACACGCTGACCGAGGACCTGGACCTCTCCTACCGGGCGCAGCTCCGGGGCTGGCGCATCCTGTACCGGCCCGACCTCACCTGCCCGGCGGAGCTGCCGGTCCTGATCACGGGATTCAAGTCCCAGCAGCGGCGGTGGGCGAAGGGCTCCATCCAGACGGCGCTGAAGCTCCTCCCCGCCGTCCTCGGGGCGCCGCTCCCCGCCTGGACCAAGTACCAGGCCTTCATCCACCTGACCTACTATATGATCCACCCCCTGATGCTGACCGGAGTCCTCCTCTCGGCGCCGCTCCTTGCCCTCCGGGACCTCACCCCGCCGCCATCGGTCCTCCTGGGGTTGAGCCTCGTCTTCGGCCTCGCCGTCTTCGGCCCGGGCTGCATGCTGGGGTACGCCCAGCGCGTTCTGGACCCGGGTTGCCGGCGGCTCTGGCAGTTGCCGACGATCATGGTGATCGGCGTGGGGGTGGCGTGGAGCACCAGCCTGGCCGTCCTGGGGGGCTTTCGGGGAAAGACGTGGGAGTTCATCCGGACGCCCAAGTTCGGCATCGGCCCCGGCGGCGGGTGCTGGCGGGGCAAGGTGTACGGGGGAGGGCGTCCCTGGGGCGGCTTGGCCGAGATCGGGCTCGGGCTCTACTGCGCGGCCACGGCGGCCTCCTTCTGGCAGGACGGGCACTATGGCGCCTTGCCGCTCCTCGGTCTCTACGCGGCCGGCTTCCTCACGGTGGGTGCCCTCACCATCTTCCAGGCGATGGTCGGGAGCCGGGTCCCGGACGTGGCCGCGGAGGGGACCCGGATCAGCGCCGGGCAGGCGACCTGAGCGGCGGGGGAGGAACGGGCGGATGCACAGTCGTGGCACGCGAGTCACCCTCGGGCTGACGGCCCTGCTGGCGGTCGGCGTCGCCTGGGCCGTCCTGGCGCAGACGGCGCCGGTCCCGCCGCCGGCCCTCGCTCCGTTGGCCGAGAGCCACTGGCCCAAGTACCGGCACGACCTCTGGAACACCGGCCGGAGCGCCGTGAACGGCCCCCGGACGGGCGCGCTGAAGTGGACCTACTCCACGGGGCGGACCGAGCAGCAGGGCGGCATCGAGACGGACCCGGTGATCGGTCCCGACGGGACGGTCTACCTCGGGGCCAACAACGGCATCCTCTACGGCCTCGACCCGGAGAGCGGCGAGGTCCGCTGGGCCTTCCCGACCGGCTTCGACACGTTCGCGATCTACTCGACCCCCGCCATTCTGCGCGACGGGACGGTCGTCTTCGGAGCCAAGGACGGGAGGGTCTACGCGGTCCGGCCGCCGACGGCCGGCATCCTCGGGGAGGTGCGCTGGAGCGTGGACGTCGGCACGGGGATGCAGACGTCCCCGGCCGCCGGCGCCGACGGGACGATCTACATCGGCGCCGACGACTGGCGCCTGTACGCGATCGCGCCCCCGCAGCAAGGCAGCCCGGCCCGGATCAAGTGGCACTTCCAAACCGGGGGGGACCTGATCTCGTCTCCGGCCGTCGGCGCCGACGGGACCGTCTACTTCGGCTCGATGGACGGCAAGGTGTACGCCCTCACGGAGCCGGCCGCGGGGCAGCGGGAGCCGCTCGTCCGATGGACCTTCGCCAGCGGCAGCCAGGGCAAGACGGGCGGCTTCGAGAACGCGCCGGCGCTGGACGAGACCGGGCGCCTGGTGATCGGCGGTAACGACGGGATCGTCTACGTGCTCAACGCCGCGACCGGCGAGCGGCTCTGGACGTTCAAGACCCAGTTCACGGAATACGCCATTTTCTCCTCGGCCGCGCTGGGCCCCGACGGGACGATCTACCTGGGTCCGAAGGACGGGCACCTCTACGCGCTGCGGGAGGGGCGGGGCCTCTTCGGCGCGCGCGGGCGAGCCGTCTGGCGGTACCGGATCGGGACGACCATCGAGACCTCCCCCGCGCTCGCGCCGGACGGGACGGTGTACCTCGGAGCCGACAACGGGAGGATCTACGCGATCGCCCCCCCCGTCTCCGGGGAAGAGGGGCAGCTGCTGTGGGAGTTCCGTACCCGGGGCACCCTGATTTCCTCCCCGGTGATCGGCCCGGACGGCTCGCTCTACAGCGGCTCCATGGACGGGAAGGTCTACGCGTTCCACGACAGCAAGCGGGGCCGACCGTCGCAGGGGCCGCTGAGCGGCACCTGGTACGGCACGGTGACGTCGGGCGCCGGGGAGGAGCGGCTGACGCTGGTGCTGGTCCAGCGCGGGAGCGTCCTGGACGGGGTCCTGCGCCTGCAGTCCACCCTCGCCGGCGGCTTCCGGGGGGCTCTCGAGGGGGAGCGGCTCCGCTACACGGCCTCCCTGCTCGGGGACTGCCGGGCCGAGTACCGGGGGGAGGCGTCGGCGACGGCCCGGGAGATCCGGGGCACCTTCGCGGTAAGGGACTGCCAGAACCGGACACACCAGGGGACGTTCCGGGTCACGCGATAGGGGAGGGATCCGCGAGCCGTGTCTGCGCCGCCGCTCCGCCCCTGGCACCGCCTGAGCGTCCGCCTGGCCGCCCTCCTCGTGGCCGTCACCCTGCTCGGCATCGGTCTCGTCGCGACGCTCCTCTACCAGCAGCAGAAGCGGGAGATGGAGAAGACCCTCGGGACCTTCCTCCTGAACATCGCCCGGACGGGGGCGCTCCTGATCGATCCGGCCCTCCATGTCGAGGTGGAGGCGACGCTGACCCCGAGCACGCCGGCCTACGGCCGGCTGCGCGCGGTCCTGGCGGCGATCCAGGACGAGAACCGGCTGGAGACGCCGATCTACACCCTCACGGACTTCGCGCCCGCCGCGCGCGAGGCGCGCTTCATGGTGACGAGCCGGGGCCCCGGGGCGCCCGGCGAAATCTACCGGCTCGCCCCCGCCCTCCTCGAGCCGCTCGGGCAGGCGTTCCGGGAAGGGGTGGCGACGCAGACGCTCATCTACCCCAACGAGCACGGGACCTGGATCACCGCCTTTGCCCCGATCCGGGACGGCGGGGGCCGCGTCATCGCCGTGCTCGATGTGGACTACCGGGTGGACGTCTACCTCGAGCGGCTCGCCTGGATGCGCCGGAGGGTCCTCGAGACCCTCCTCCTCGGCGGGATTGTGGCCGTCGTGGCCGGCGTGCTGTTGGCCCGCCGGATCAGCGGGCCGGTCAGCGCCCTCACGCGCGCGGTGGCCCGGGTGGCCGAAGGGGACCTCTCCCAGCCGCTCCCCGTCCGCTCCCGCGACGAGGTGGGGACGCTCACCCGCGCGTTCAACGCGATGCTCGACGGCCTCCGCCAGCGGGACTTCATCCGGGACGCCTTCGGCCGCTACGTCTCCCCGGAGGTCGCCCGGGCGCTGCTGGAATCACCCGAGGGGCTCCGCCTGGGCGGCGACAAACGGGAGGTCACGATCCTCATGTCGGACCTCCGCGGCTACACGCGCTGGGTGGAGGACACGGACCCGACCGTCGTCGTCCGGGTCCTGAATGCCTACCTGGCGCGCATGACGGAGATCATCATCGAGTACGAGGGCAGCATCAACGAGTTCATCGGAGACGCGATCTTCGCCATCTTCGGCGCGCCCCTCGCCGCTCCTGACCACGCCGAGCGCGCCGCGGCCTGCGCGATCGCCATGCAGCGAGCGATGGCGGAGGTCAACCGGCTCCACCTCCCCGGCGGGCTCTCGCGGCTCGAGATGGGGATCGGACTCAACACCGGCGAGGCCGTGGTGGGGAACATCGGCTCCGAGAAGCGGGCCAAGTACGGTGTCGTGGGCAGCGCCGTCAACCTGGCGGCCCGCGTGCAGGCCTGCACGATCGGCGGCCAGGTCCTCCTGAGCCCGCACACCTACGAGCGCATCCGCGGGATCGCCGAGGTCGGCCCGCCCATCCCCATCGAGGTCAAAGGGATCCGGGAGCCCCTGCTCCTCTACGAGCTCCAGGCGGTGGCCGGGCCCTGGGGCCAGCGCCTCCCGGAGGCGGCCGCCGACGCCGGCCCCGAGGTGCCGGTCGCCCTGCCGCTTGCCTGCTGGGTGGTCGAGGGCGCGACGATCCGGCCGGAGCGGCTCCCCGGCCAGGTGCTCCGCCTCGGCCTGCGCCGGCTCGAGGCCCGGCTCGAGCATCCCCTGGCGCCGCTGACGAACCTCCGCTTGCGCCTCCGCTACCCGGCCCTCGCGCAGGACTCGGGCGACCTCTACGGGAAGGTGCTGGAGGCCCGCGAGGAGGGTGGGGCCTGGGTCGTCCGGATCGGCCTGACCTCGGTGGATGCCGCCGACCAGCAGGTCCTGGAGAGCCTCCTGCGGGAAGCCGCGGCGGGGCTGCCGTGAGCTTCCGGCAGGCCCGCGATGGCCGGCCGGGCCGGTGCCTGCGCGCGCTGAGCATCGGCGTCCCGCTCCTCCTCGGAACGGCCCTCACCGGCTGTCCGGCGAGCCGGGAGGTGCCGCGAGTCGCGACGGTCCCGGTCGGGCAGTGGCCGGAAGACGTCGTCTTCGATGCCAAGGCGGGTCACCTGTTCGTGGCCGACGAGGGGAGCGCGACCGTGACGGTCCTGCGCTCCGGCGGGGAGCGGGTCGGGACCATCCGGCTCGAGACCCGGGCGCGCCACCTGGCGGTGGATGAAGCGCTCGGGCTCCTCTACGCGCCCAATGAGGGGAGCGGATTCGTCGCGGCCTTCGACACGCGGGACCTCACGGAGCGCTTTCGGGTGGTGGCGGGGAGGCATCCCCACGGGATCGCGGCCGACCCGGCCTCGCACCGGGTCTTCGTCGGCAACGAGGGGGAGGGGACCCTCACGGCCTTCGACGGCCGGGGGGGCCGGGTCCTCTTCACGGCGGCGGTGGGGCCGGGACCCGGCGGCATAGCCGTGGACCCCGGGGCGGGACGGGTCTTCGTGGTGAGCGTGAAGGAGGATCGGGTGGCGGTCCTGGACGGGGGGCGGGGGACCGTCGTCGGGCGGCTCCCCGTCGGGCGGGGGCCGACGCACCTCAGGGTCAACCCCCGGACGGGCGTGGTCTACGTCCTCAACACCGAGGCGGGGAGCGTGAGCGTCCTCGACGGCCGCGCCGGGCGGCCGCTGGCCACCCTCCCGGTCGGCAATTACCCGATCGGCATCGCGCTCGACGCGACCGCGGGCCGGGCCTACGTGGTGAACAACCGCGGGAACACCCTCTCGATCCTGGCGGAGGAGGCGCTCGCGGTCGTCGCGACCCGGCGGATCCCCCGCAACGTCTCGAGCGCGGCGCTCGACCCGGAGGCCGGCCTCCTCTTCCTTGCCCTCAAGGGCGAGGACCGGGTGGCCGTCGTCCGGCTCCGGGACCTCTGAGGGGGCGTGGCAGCATGGGACCGCTCGCGGTCGCGATCATGGCGAAAGCACCCCGGGCCGGCGACGTGAAGACCCGGCTCTCCCCACCCCTCTCCGCTCCGGAGGCGGCGGAGCTGTACCGCTGCTTCCTCCTCGACAAGATCGAGCAGGTGCGCGCGCTCCGGAACGTCCGCCCGGCCATCGCCTACACGCCGGAGGGTGGGCGCGCCTTCTTCGAGGCGGCAGCCCCGGACTTCCTGCTGATCCCGCAGCGGGGCAACGACCTCGGCGCGCGGCTCTCCGGGACCTTCGAGGCGCTCTTCGTCCAGGGCTATGCGGGAGGCCTGGCGATCGACAGCGATACGCCGACCCTGCCCACCGGGTTTCTGCAGCAGGCCGTAGACCTCCTCGCCGGGCCGCGGGCGGACCTGGTGCTGGGGCCCAGCGAGGACGGCGGCTACTACCTGATCGGGCTGCACCGGCTGCACCGGCCCCTCTTCGAGGGCATCGCCTGGAGCACGGATCAGGTCCTTCCCGAGACGATCCGGCGGGCGGAGGCCCTGGGGCTGACGGTCGCGTCCCTCCCCCCCTGGCTGGACATTGACACCCCCGGGGACCTGAAGCGGCTGAGGGACGCCCTCGCGGGCAATGAGACCGACCTTCCCCGCCACACGCGGCACTTCTTCAGGGAGCGGTCGAGATGACGAGACTGTCCGAGCGGCCCTGGAAGACCCTCTCCAGCACCCCTGTCTACCGCAACCGGTGGCTGGCCCTCCGGGAGGACCTGGTGGAACTCCCCGACGGGCGGACCACGATCTACGGCGTGGTCACGTGCGGGCAGTGCGTGGGCATCCTCCCCTTCCTCGACCCGGACACGGTCCTCCTGATCCGGCAGTACCGCTACGTGGCCGGGCGGATGACCTGGGAGATGCCGACGGGTGGGGTCCACGCCGGCGAGTCGCGCGAGGAGGCGGCCCAGCGCGAGCTGGCGGAGGAGATCGGCTACCGGGCCGCGCGGCTCACCCCCCTCTGCACCTACCACACCAGCAAGAGCGTCCTGGACGAGACGGCCCACCTGTTCCTCGGGGAGGGCATGGAGCGCCTGGCGTTGCCGCCGGACGAGACCGAGTTCATCGAGGTCCGCCCCTTCCCCTTCGCCCAGGTCCTCCGCATGGTCCTCGCGGGCGAGGTCCTGGACAGCATGACCATCATCGCCGTCCTCCTCGCCGCGCGCGGGCAGGGCGGCGGGCGCTGACGCCGAGGCGCGGCCGTCCGCCCCGGGCGCGCCCCCGGGTTGCCTTGTCCGGCCGGGGGATGCTAAGGTGTGCCCGGCCCTGCCCCCCCGGCCCGCGGGAGGCATCGCCTCCCCCGCGTAATTCGCTTGTCTTTGGTCCCCCGGCGACTATAATATGGCGCCGCGCCCGAACGGGGCGGGCAGGATCGGGGGACCAGGATCTTCGGGGACGGCGGGCGAGTCTGGCCCGCTGATTTCATTATGACTCCCGGGACGGGCTCCGGGGGGCTTCCCGGCCGTCCCCGCCGGGGAGGCGGTGGGGCGTGGCCAAACGGTAAGGCGCGGGACTTTGGATCCCGTATCTGGAGGTTCGAATCCTCCCGCCCCAGCCAGGACTGCGCGGGCGCGCGGGAGGGTGCGGCACGGAGGGGACGGTGAGCCGGCTGATCCTCTTCACGGGCAACGCCAATCCGAAGCTGGCGCAGGAGATCGCCGACTACCTCGGGACGCGCCTCGGGCAGGCGCAGGTCTCCCACTTCTCCGACGGAGAGGTCTTCGTCCAGATCGAGGAGAATGTCCGGGGGGCCGACGTCTTCGTCATCCAGTCCACCTGCCCGCCGGTGAACCAGAACCTGATGGAGCTGCTGGTCATGCTGGACGCCCTGAAGCGGGCATCCGCCCAGCGGATCACGGCCGTCCTTCCCTACTACGGCTACGGCCGGCAGGACCGGAAGGTGCAGCCGCGGGTCCCGATCTCCGCCAAGCTGGTGGCGGACCTCCTGACGGTGGCCGGGGCGCACCGGCTGCTCACCATGGACCTGCACGCCGGCCAGATCCAGGGGTTCTTCGACATCCCGGTGGACCACCTCTTCGCCGCGCCGGTCCTCCTCCGGTACTTCCAGGACCGGCAGTGGAAGGACGCCGTCGTGGTGGCGCCAGACGCCGGCGGGGTGGAGCGCGCCCGGGCCTTCGCCAAGCGGCTGGGGACGTCGCTCGCCTTCATCGACAAGCGGCGGATCGGGGTGAACGAGGCCAAGGTGATGCACATCGTGGGCGAGGTGGACGGCAAGGACGCGATCGTGGTGGACGACATGATCGACACCGCCGGGACCCTCACCCAGGGGGTCTCCGCCCTGAAGGAGCATGGGGCCCGCCGGGTCTTCGCCTCCTGCACCCACCCGGTCCTGTCGGGGCCGGCGGTGGACCGGATCGACGCCTGCGAGGTGGACGAGGTCGTGGTCACCGACACCATCCCCCTGGACGACCGCCGGTCCTCGAAGAAGATCACGGTCTTGTCGGTGGCCTCCCTGCTCGGGGAGGCCATCGACCGGATCCACAAGGAAGCCTCGGTCAGCAGCCTCTTCGTGTAGGGGAGGGAGCATGGAGTTCGTGGAGCTTTCCGCCGAGCGGCGGACGGAGCGCAGGAAGGGGGCGGCGAAGCGCCTGCGGCGCGCGGGCCTGATCCCCGCCGTGCTGTACGGCGAGGGGGAGCCCCTCCTGCTGAGCGTGAGCCCCAAGGCGCTGCAGGCCGCGCTCGGGGCCGGGGAGAACGTCATCATCAATCTCCAGGTGAAGACCGACGGGGGGGTGGAGGCCCGGAAGGTCCTGGTCAAGGAGTTCCAGGCCGACCCGGTGCGGGGGGCCCCGCTTCACGCGGACTTCCTGGGGATCTCGATGATGCGGGTGATCGCGGTCAAGGTCCCCGTGGAACTTGTCGGCGCGCCCGTGGGGGTCACCGCCAAGGGCGGGATCCTCGAGCACGCGCTCTGGGAGCTGGAGGTGAAGTGCCTCCCGGCCGCCATCCCGGAGCGGGTCACCCTGGACGTGAGCGGCCTCGACCTCGGGGACGCGCGGCACGTGAAGGACCTGAAGGTCCCCGAGGGCGTGACGGTGGAGACCGACCCCGAGCAGGTGGTGGCCATGGTCTCGGTGCCGCGGCTCGAGGTGGAGGAGCCGGTCACACCGGAGGCGCCGGTCGAGCCGGAGCTGGTGGGGCGGAAGGCGGAGGCCGAGGAGCCGGAGGGCGAGGAGAAGGAGCCCGCGAAGAAGGGCGCCGCCCCCCCGAAAGCGGAGGCAGGCAAGAAGCCCGAGCCGCCCAAGAAGCCCGAGCCGGCCAAGAAGGGCGAGGCGCCCCGGAGAGAGAAAGAGAAGGAAGGGAAGTAGGCGGGCCCGCGGGTGTGGCTGGTGGTGGGCCTGGGGAACCCGGGGCCGGAGTACGCGGGAAGCCGGCACAACGTCGGGTTCCGGGTCCTCGAGGCGGTGGCGGCGGGGGCCGGGGTCGCCTGCCGGCGCCGCCGCTTCGACAGCCTTTCCGGGACGGCCATTGTGGCTGGCGTCCCGGTCACCCTCATCCTCCCGCAGGCCTCCATGAACCTCAGCGGGGAGCCGGTCCGGGCGTGGCTCACGCACCTGGGCCTCCTGCCCGACCGGCTGCTGGTCGTCCACGACGACATTGACCTGCCGCTCGGCCGGTTGCGGGTCGTCCGGGAGGGGGGCCACGCCGGCCACAAGGGGGTCCGCGCGATCCAGGAGGCGCTCGGGACGGACGCCTTCCCGCGCCTGCGGCTCGGCGTGGGGCGCCCCCCCGGGAAGCCGGAGACCGCCGAGTACGTCCTCGGCGCCTTCGCGCCCGAGGAGGCCGAGCGGGCCGAGGCCATGATCGCGCGGGCGGCCGAGGGGGTTTGCCTCGTCCTCGGCGAGGGGCTCACGGCCGCCATGAACCGCCTCAACGTCCGCGCCCCGGCGGAAGGCGCCGGGGGGGCCGAGGGCGAGGGTGCGGAGGGGAGGTGAGCGGGATGCGTCTGTACGAGGTGATCGTCGTCTACGACCCCGCCCTGTCGGAGGAGGCGGTCGAGGGGGAGATCGAGCGGCTGAAGGGCCTGATCGCGAAGGGGAGCGGCCAGGTCCAGGAGCTGCAGAAGTGGGGGAAGAAGCGCCTGGCCTACGAGATGAAGAGGAAGCGGGAGGGGGTCTACGTCCTCTGCCGCTTCACGGCGAGTCCGGCGGCCATGCGGGAGGTGGAGCGGAACCTGAAGATCCACGAGCCGGTCCTGCGGTACCTCGCCGTGCGGGTGGAGGAGCCCAGGCGAAAGGCGAAGGGGGCCCCGGAGGGGACCCCGGAGAAGGCCACCCGGGATCCCGAGCTCCGCTACACGCCGAGCGGCTCCCCCGTCTGCTCCTTCGACCTGGCGGTCAACCGGTCCTACACCACCCAGGCCGGGGAGCGGCGGGATGAGGTCTGCTATGTCACCATCGTCGTGTGGGGGAAGCAGGCCGAGACCTGCGCCGAGTACCTGCGGAAGGGGCGGGGCGCGCTGGTGGAGGGCCGGCTGACCCAGCGCTCCTGGGAGACCCCCGACGGGCAGAAGCGGAGCAAGCACGAGGTGGTGGGGGAGCGGGTGCAGTTCCTGGGCGGGCGCCGCGAGGGGGGCAGCCCGCCGGAGCCGGAGGCGGAGCCCGTCCGGGGGCCTGAGCCGCCGGGCGCGGAAGACGATGTCCCCTTCTAACCTGACGAGCCGGGGGTCGGCATGCTGAAGCGGAAGCGGGCGTACCATCGCCCGAAGGTCTGCAAGTTCTGCGTGGACAAGGTCGAGGCGGTGGACTACCGAGACGCGCGGCGGCTCCGGAACTTCATCACCGACCGGGGGAAGATGATCCCCCGGCGCATCTCCGGCAACTGCGCCATCCACCAGCGGCAGCTCACCCGCGCCATCCGCCGCGCCCGGAGCGTCGCGCTGCTCCCGTTCACGGCCGAGGCGACCTGAGGGGGTCGCGATGGCGGCGGCGGGGCGGGCGATCGAGGCGGTGGGCCTCGGGGGGGCCGCTCTGGCCCTCTTCCTGGCCGGGCTCCTCCTCCCCGCGGGGGGCCTCCTCACGGGGCTCAGCCCCTTGCCGCTTCTGGTTCTGGCCGGGCGGAAGGGGCTCCCCCTCGCGGCGGCCGTCGGGGCCGGGGGGGCCTTCGCGGCGCTGGCCCTTCAGACACGGGCGGGCGCGGGTTTCCTCCTGGAGGGGATGGCTCCCGCGCTGGTGATGGCGGCGGCGGCCCGCCGGGCGAAGACCCCGGTGCCGCCCATCCTCGCCGGGGCCGCGATGAGCCTGGCCGGCCTCCTCCTCCTGCTGGGGTCCCGGGTCGGCTTCCAGCCGGCCGCCGCCCGTACCGCCTTCGGCGCGCACGTAGACGGGGTCCTGAACGAGGTGATCGCCGGCCTCGCCGCCATGGGGCTGCCGGCCGAGGCCGTGCAGGGCCTCGCCGCCAGGATGGGCGACCTGCGGGACGCGGTCGTCGCGATGCTCCCCGGGCTGTTAGGCACGGCGGATCTCCTCACGGCCGTGCTGGTGTTCGGGACCGCCGGGGCGATTGTGCAGCGCGGAAGTGGTGCGGCCGCCCCGTTCCCGCCCCTCCGGGAATGGCGGCTCCACGATGCCTGGGTGTGGGGCTTCATCGGGGCCGGCCTGCTGACGCTCCTTCCGGGGACGGCCGGGCAGATCGGCCTGAACCTCCTGGTCCCGGTGATCGGGCTCTACTTCGTGGAGGGGATCGTGGTGGCCGGGGCGCTGGCCCGCCGCTTCCGGCTGCCGTCCACCATCTGGGCCTTCGGGCTCCTGCTCCTCCTCCTGCAGCCGCTCGTGGCCTTTGCGGTCGCGGCGCTGGGGCTCTGCGACATCTGGTGCGGGTTCCGCCGCCGGGAGGGGGCCGCCCGGTAGGGGTGGCCGGCTGGCGGCCCCGGGAGAGCGACGGGATGCAGACCACGGTGATCCTGCTCGACACGGTCGAGAAGCTCGGGAAGGCGGGGGACCAGGTGACGGTCGCGGGGGGGTACGCGCGCAACTTTCTCATCCCCCAGGGGCTGGCCGTGGCCGCGACACCCGGCAACCTCCGGGCCCTGAGCCAGATCAAGGCCCGGGCGGCGAAGCGGCAGGACCGGGCGCTCCAGGAGGCCCGCGAAAGGGCCGACCGCCTCGGGAGCGTCACCCTCACCTTCGCGCGGGCCGCCGGCGAGCAGGACCGTCTCTTCGGATCGGTCACGGCCCAGGACATCGTTGAGGCGTTGGCGAAGGAGGGGGTGTCGGTGGACCGGAAGCGGATCCTCCTGGCCGAGCCGATCAAGGCGCTCGGGGAGGTCCGGGTGCCGGTGCGGCTCCACGCCGACATCTCGGCCGAGGTGCGGGTCGCGGTCGTCCGGGCCTGAGTCTCCCGCCCCCATGACGATCCCGCAGGCCAAGTCCGATCGCATCCCGCCCCAGAACCTCGAGGCGGAGGTGGCGGTCCTGGGGGCCCTCCTCCAGGACAGCGAGGCCCTCCTCAAGGCGATTGACGCCCTCCGCCCGGACCACTTCTACCGGGAAGCCCACCGCCGCGTCTTCGACGCCGCCTTGGCCCTCTTCGCCCGCAACGAGCCGGTAGACCTGATCACCCTGACCGACGAGCTCCGCCGGCGGGGGGAGCTGGAGGGGGTCGGGGGGCCGGCCGCCCTGGCGGCCCTCGTGGAGGCCGTCCCCACCGCGGCCAACGTCGCCTACCACGCGCGCATCGTCCGGGACAAGGCCCTCCTCCGCCACCTGATCGCGACCGCGACCGAGGTCGTGGGGATGGGCTACGAGGACGTGGAGAGCGTGGATGAGGTGCTGGACCTGGCGGAGCGGCGGATCTTCGAGATCTCCCAGGACAAGGTTTCCCGGGCCTTCGTCCCGGTCAAAGACATCCTGAAGGGGACCTTCGAGCACATCGAGCGGCTCTACGAGCGGCAGGCCCACATCACCGGGGTCCCCACCGGTTTCCGGAGGCTCGACGACCTCACCTCCGGGCTCCAGGCCGCGGACCTCATCATCATCGCCGGGCGCCCCTCCATGGGGAAGACCTCCTTCGCCCTGAACGTGGCGGTCAACGCCGCCAAGACGGACCCGCCCACCCCCGTCGCCATCTTTAGCCTCGAGATGGCGAAAGAGCAGGTGGTGCAGCGAATGCTCTGCACCGAGGCCCGGGTGGACTCTCACAAGCTCCGGACCGGGAAGCTGGGATCGCGCGACTGGCCGGAGTTGACCCGGGCCGCCGGGCGCCTGTCGGAGATGCCGGTCTACATCGACGACACCCCGGCCATCACCACCCTGGAGATCCGGGCCAAGGCCCGCCGCCTCAGGACGGAGGGGCAGCTCGGCCTCATCATCGTGGACTACCTGCAGCTCATCCGGGGGCGGGGCCGGGTGGAGAGCCGGCAGCAGGAGATCTCGGAGATCTCCCGGGGCCTGAAGGCCCTGGCGAAGGAGGTGAACGTCCCGGTCATGGCCCTCTCCCAGCTCTCCCGCGCCGTGGAGTCCCGGACCCCGCCGCGCCCGCAGCTCTCGGACCTCCGGGAGTCCGGGGCGATCGAGCAGGACGCCGACGTGGTGGCCTTCCTCTACCGCAAGGGGTTCTACGAGGCGCAGGAGCGCGCCCGAAAGACCGAGGTGGCCGGGCTCGGCGAGGAGCTGGCCGAGGAGGATCGGACCACGGAGGTCCTCGTCAGCAAGCAGCGCAACGGCCCGACCGGCTCCGTCCTGCTCACCTTCCTGCGCGAGTACACCCGGTTCGAGGACCAGGAGGAGCGGAGGGCCCCGCTCTGAGGGCCGTCGGCCGGACGCGGGGGAGGGGGGCAGCGCTCGGCTGCCTCGCGCTTCTCCTGGCGGCGGCCCCCGGCTGCGCCCCCGGCCCCCACCTGTGGCCGCTCCTGGACCGCCAGGAGGGGCCGGGCGGCGCGCCGGTGGAGTGGAGCGCGCTCGGCCCCCTGGGGATCTACCGGGACGCGGGCCCCCGGGTGACGCTCGGGCTCCGGCCCCTCCTCCTGCGCGAGACCGACGCGGAGGGCGACAGCACGGAGGCCGACGTCTTCTACCCGTTCGGGGCTTACAGCCGGGAGCGGGAGGACGTGGACTGGCGGTTCTTCACCCTCTTCCGGCGGGCGGAGCTCGCACCGCCGGGGCGGGAGGAAGCCACCCCCTCCGAGGTTTCCCTCTATCCGTTCCTCTTCTGGCGCACGGGGAGCCCGGGGCGGCCCGGGTACTTCGCCTTCTTCCCCCTGGGGGGGCACCTCCGGGACCGCTTCGGCCGGGACGACATCACCTTCGCCCTCTTCCCCCTCTACGCCCGGACCGTGAACGAGGGAGTCCGGACGACCCACCTCCCCTGGCCCGTGATCGCGGCCTGGTCGGGCCCGGAGCAGTCCGGCTGGCAACTGTGGCCGCTCTACGGGCGGGACGTCCGCCCCGGCCGGTTCGACAAGACCTTCGTCCTCTGGCCGTTCGGCTTTCACCAGGATCTGGACCAGGACACCGAGAACCCGAAGCGGGTCCGCGTCTTCCTCCCCTTCTACAGCCTCCTCCGCTCCCCCCAGCGGGACGAGACCAGCGTGCTGTGGCCCTTCTTCAGCAAGATCACCGACCGGGGGGAGGCCTACGAGGAGTGGCACCTCCCCTGGCCCATCGTCCGGGTTGCCCGGGGGGAGAGCCGCCGGATCACCCGCGTCTGGCCCCTCTACAGCAGCGCCGTCCGCGGCAGCCGGACCGACGAGTACGTCCTGTGGCCGCTGTACGTGACGGAGCGGGAAGACCGGGAGGACTTCCGGCTGACGCGCCATCGCATCCTCTACTATCTGGTGCAGGATGCCCGGGAGGAGTTGCCGGAGGAAGGGGGGAGCCGGCACCGCCTGGACGTCTGGCCCTTCTTCGTCTACGAGGCCGAGGGGGAGGCGGCCACCTTCCAGACCCTCGCCCTGCTCGAGAGCTTCCTCCCGCGGGACGCCGCGCTCCGCCGCAGCTGGGCCCCCCTCTGGACCCTCTACCGGCATGAGTGGGGACCGGGGGGGCACACGGTCTCGAGCCTGCTCTGGAACCTCTACCGCCGCGAGGCCGCGGAAGGCTTCCTGGCCTGGCAGCTGGCCCCCCTCGTGGCCTACCGTGCGGAGGACGGCTCCGGCGGGCCGGTGCGGGACCTTTGGTTCCTCCTGGGGCTGATCCAGATGCACAGCGCCCCCGGCCGCCGCGGGCTCCGGCTCCTCTACCTCCCGTGGATCACGTGGGGGGGACCGGGGGAGGGGGAGCCGTGAGGAGCCTGGGGCTGCTCGCCGGGACGGGGGCCGTCATCCTCCGCTTCCTCCAGACGGTCGGGGAGGTCCTCGTGCTCCTGTGGCAGGCGGTCCGGGAGAGCCGGGCCGCGCCGCGGAACGTGGACAAGATCCTGGCCCAGATGGCGGAGATCGGCAACGCCACCCTCCCCATCGCGTCCCTCACGGCCGTCTTCATCGGCGGGGTCCTGGCCCTGCAGAGTGGGTTCCAGCTCGCCAAGCTCGGGGCCGAGGAGAACCTGGGCGGGCTCGTCGGCCTCTCCATGGTCAAGGAGCTCGGCCCCGTCATGACCTCCCTGCTCATGGCCGGGCGGGTCGGGTCCGCCATGGCCGCCGAGATCGCGGCCATGAGCGTGTACGAGGAGATCGACGCCCTGCGGACGCTGGACATCGACCCGGTCCGCTACCTGGTCATGCCCCGGGTGCTGGCCAGTCTCCTCGCGCTGCCGGTCCTCACCATCTACGTGGACGTCCTGGGCTGGATCGGCGGGGCGCTGGTCGGCACCGTGAACCCCCAGATCAACGTCTCCTTCCGGACCTTTTTCGACAACCTCCGCCAGTTCATGGAGGTGCGGGACATCCTGGACGGCCTGGTGAAGGCGATGGTCTTCGGGGTGACGGTGGCCATCGTCTGTTGCTACGTGGGCCTGCAGACCCGCGGCGGGCCCCGCGAGGTGGGCCGGTCCGTGACCCGGGCCGTGGTCCTCTCCTTCATCTGCATCTTCATCTTCGATTACGTCATCACCCGCCTGCTCATTTAGCGGTACAATAGGCGGGTGGGAGCGGCAGGGATGCAGGAGGGGCAGGGGAGGGGACCCACCCGGGGCGTCGCCATCCGGATCGTGGGCCTCTCGAAAGCCTTCGGCGACGTCGAGGTCCTGCGCGACCTGACCCTCGAGGTGCAGCCGGGCGAGACCTTCGTCATCATCGGGCCGAGCGGCTGCGGGAAGACCGTTCTCCTGAAGCAGATCCTGGGGCTGCTCACCCCGGACGCGGGCCGGATCCTCATTGACGGGGCGCCGGTGGCGGCGCCGGGCCAGCCGAAGCCGTACCGGATCGGGATGGTGTTCCAGTCGGGCGCCCTCTTCTCCTCCCTCACGGTGGGGGAGAACGTCGGGCTGTGGCTCAAGGAGCACCGGGTGGCGGACGACGGGGTCATCGAGCGGATCGTGACCGAGAAGCTCGCCCTGGTCGGTTTGGCCGACAAGAAGCACCTGTTCCCCTCGGAGCTCTCCGGGGGCATGCGCAAGCGCGTGGCCATCGCCCGGGCGCTCGCCACCGACCCCGACCTGATCCTCTACGACGAGCCGACGGCGGAGCTGGACCCGGTGATGACGGACCACATCGCCGAGGCGATCGTGGACCTGAAGCGCCGGTTCCGGATCACGTCGGTGGTGGTGACCCACGATCTGAACATGGGGTGCTACGTGGCGGACCGGATGGGGATGCTCCACGAGGGTCGGCTGGTCGAGGTGGGGACGCCGGAGCAGATCCGCCGGAGTGCGAACCCGGTGGTCCGGGCGTTCATCACGACCCAGACGAAGGGGATGGGAGGGGCGTAAGATGCCCATGTCGCCGGAGAAGCGGGTCGGACTCTTCTTTGCCCTGGGACTGGCCATCCTGCTCGTGATCCTCGAGATGGTGGGGCGGGAGGGGATCTTCCGCCGGGGCTACCACCTGCGGGCCCGGTTCGACCGGGTGACCGGGCTCAGGGTGGGGGACGCCGTGAAGCTGGCCGGGGTGGATGTGGGGAACGTCTCGAGCTTCACGACCCTGGACCGGAAGGTGGAGGTTCTCCTGCGGGTCCACCAGGGGACGGTCGTCCGGGAGGACGCCACCGCCAGCATCAAACAGACCTCGTTCCTGGGCGGGACCCATGTGGACATCTCCTTCGGGACCCCGACGGCCCGGGCCCTCCAGGACGGGGAAGAGCTCCGGACGTCCGAAGCCGGGGACCTCGGGAGCATCGTCGGGTCCGTGAGCGAGGCGGCCGGCCAGCTCTCGCAGGTCCTGGCGGAGAACCGGGAGGGCCTCAAAGGGACCGTCGCCAGCCTCCGGACGGTGGCGAGCCGCCTGGAGAAGGGGGAGGGGACGCTCGGGAAGCTCCTGACCGATGACGCCCTCTTCCGGGACCTGAAGACGGCGGCCGGCAACATCGCCTCGCTCACCACCCGGATCGAGAAGGGCGAGGGGGCGCTGGGGAAGCTGATGCAGGACGACGGGCTGTACGCGAACCTGAAGAACACCGCCGCCAACCTGGACCGGATCACGACCAAGGTGGAGCGGGGGGAGGGGACCGTCGGGAAGCTCGTCAACGACGACTCCCTCTACACCGAGTTGAAGAAGACCCTGGCCGACCTGCGGGGGGTGGCCGACCGGCTGGGCGACCGGGGCGGGACGCTGGGCAAGCTCATCAACGACAGCGCCCTCTACGACGAGGCGAAGGAGGCGGCCGCCTCCCTCAACAGCATCCTGAAGAAGGTGGAGCGGGGGGAGGGGACGCTCGGCAAGCTGCTCACCGATGACTCCCTCTTCTACAGCGCGAAGGACGGTTTCCGGAAGCTGGGGAAGACGGCAGACCAGCTCCGGGACCAGGGGGCGCTGTCCACCATCGGGATCGCCCTCGGCGTCTTCTTCTAGGTCCCACACCTCCGCGCGACCGCCCGGGGCGCCTGCTTGCCGGCCGCCGCCCCCCTCCTCCGCCCGATACCCAGACAGGGCTGCGTCGGGGGGCAGCGGCCGCGCAGGCGGCCCCGGCGCTTTTGCCGGCGGGAAGGATTGGCGGATGGCGAAGGAGCGGACCGCGTTCGTCTGCCAGCAGTGCGGGTACCAGACCGTCCGCTGGATGGGGAAGTGCCCGGACTGCGGCACCTGGGCAAGCCTGCTCGAAGAGCGGGCGGCGACCCGGGGTGCCGCCGGGCGGCCGGGGGCGTCCGGCGGGCCCGCGCCGCGCCCGATCACGGCAGTCCCCACCGACGGCACTCTCCGGATCCCCCTGGGCCTCGCGGAGGCGGACCGGGCGCTCGGGGGCGGCCTCACCCCGGGGTCGGTCCTGATCCTCGGGGGCGAGCCGGGAATCGGGAAGTCCACCCTCCTCCTGCAGGCGGCGGCAGCCGCGGTGCGGGGCGGGCGCCGCGTCCTGTACGTGTCGGCGGAAGAGTCGGAGGGCCAGATCCGGAGCCGGGCCGAGCGCCTCGGCGCCCTCGCCGAGGGCCTCCTGCTGCTGCCCGAGACCCGCCTGGAGGCCATCCTCGGCCAGGCGGAGGCGACCCGCCCGGACTTCCTCATCCTCGACTCGGTGCAGATGGTCTCCTCCGGGGACCTCCAGTCCGGGCCCGGGACGATCAGCCAGGTCCGGGAGGCGGCCGCGGCGCTGCAGCGGGCCGCGAAGCAGACCGGCATGAGCGTCCTGCTCATCGGCCACGTCACGAAGGACGGCAGCCTCGCCGGGCCCAAGTCCCTGGAGCACTTGGTGGACACGGTCCTGAGCTTCGAGGGGGACCAGGGGCACCCCTACCGGGTCCTGCGGGTCCTCAAGCACCGCTTCGGCTCCACCGAGGAGATCGGGCTCTTCGAGATGACCGACGCGGGACTGGAGGAGGTGGGCAACCCCTCCGGCCGGCTCCTCCGCGAGCGTCCCGCGCAGGCCCCGGGGTCGGCGGTGTTGGCCGCGCTGGAGGGGAGCCGGCCCATGCTCCTGGAGGTCCAGGCGCTGGTGGCGCCG
>JACPAU010000258.1 GCA_016180705.1 Candidatus Methylomirabilota bacterium | reverse complement strand
ACATCGTGGACACCCCGGGCCACGCGGATTTCGGCGGCGAGGTGGAGCGCGCGCTCGCCCTCGTGGACGGGGTGCTGCTCCTGGTGGACGCCGCCGAGGGGCCGCTCCCCCAGACCCGCTTCGTCTTGAAGAAGGCGCTGGAGCGGAACCTCCCCTGCCTGGTGGTGGTGAACAAGATAGACCGACCCGACGCCCGCATCCGGGCCGTCGTGGACGAGATCTACGAGCTTTTCCTCGACCTGGACGCGAGCGAGGCCCAGATCAACTTCCCCCTCATCTATACCGACGCCCGCCGCGGGACCGCGACGACCGACCCGGCGGTCCCCGGGACCAGCCTGCGCCCCCTCTTCGACCTCATCCTGAAGGCCCTCCCGGCCCCCGCGGCCGACCCCGGCGCGCCCCTGCAGGCCCTGGTGGCCAACCTGGACTACAGCGACTACGTGGGGCGCCTGGCCCTCTGCCGGATCGTGGCGGGGAGGCTGCGGGCCGGGTCCCCGGTGGCCGTCTGCAAGCGGGACGGGCGGGTGGAGCCCGGGCGGATCACGACCCTCTACACCTTCGACGGGCTCAGCCGGTTGGAGGTGGCCGAGGCCTCCGCCGGCGACATCGCGGCCGTAGCCGGCATCGAGGGGATCTTCATCGGCGAGACCCGCGCCGACCCCGAGCGGCCGGTCCCCCTCCCGCCCATCCGGGTGGACGAGCCCACCATCCAGATGGTCTTCACGGGGACCACGTCCCCCTTCGCCGGGCGGGACGGGAAGTTCGTCACCTCCCGGCAGCTCCGGGCGCGCCTGGAGCGGGAGGCGCTGGGGAACGTCAGCATCCGGGTGCAGGAGACCGAGAGCCCGGACGCCTTCGTGGTGATGGGGCGGGGCGAGCTGCAGCTGGCCATCCTCATCGAGATGATGCGCCGGGAGGGGTATGAGCTGACCGTGGGCCGCCCCGAGGTGGTCACCCGGGTCGAGGGCGGCGTCCTCTCGGAGCCGGTCGAGCACCTGACCGTGGACTGCCCCGAGGAGTTCATCGGGGTCGTCACGCAGAAGGTGGGAACCCGCAAGGGAAAAATGCTCCAGATGGTCAACCGCGGGACGGGGCGGGTCCGGCTGGAGTTCCGGATCCCCAGCCGGGGACTCCTCGGGTTCCGGGGGGAATTCCTGACCGACACCCGGGGGACCGGGATCCTCAATACCCTCTTCGACGGGTACGAGCCTTGGCAGGGGAGGATGGCGGGGCGGGGGACCGGGGCGCTGGTGGCGGACCGGGCCGGGGTGGCCACGGCGTACGCCCTGCACCACCTGGAGCCGCGGGGCACCCTCTTCATCGGGCCCGGGACACCGGTCTACGAGGGGATGGTCTGCGGCGAGAACGCGAAGGCGGCGGACCTAGACGTGAACGTAACCAAGGAGAAGAGACTCACCAACATCCGGGCCTCCACCGCGGATGAGGCCATCCGGCTGACGCCGCCCCGGCTGCTCGGCCTGGAGGCGGCCCTGGAGTGGATCGGCGAGGATGAGGTGGTGGAGGTCACGCCCCAGGCCATCCGGGTGCGCAAGCGGCTCCGGTCTGCCGCGGAGCGGGCGCACGCCCGGAGCCGCGGGCCGGCGGGAGCGCCGCGGGAGCCTGCGGGCGGGGTCTAGCGGGGGTGGTGGTCCACCTTCTCGTGCGTCTTGATGAAGCGCTCGATCCGGGCCTCGTCGAACTCGTCCATCCGGTCCAGGACGGCCCACGCGCTGAGGACGATCCGGCGGCTGAGCCCCCTGCCCGGCACCAGCACAACCCGCTCGTGCCGGTTCACGATGGCCGCGAGCTTCGCCACCAGATCGGGGCAGTCCTCGCAGCCGTAATAGATGACCACGCCCCCATCCTCCAGGTTGTGGACCAGGACTTCTGGAGGGACGGGGCCTTTCTGGACCCCCCAGGGAGCCAGCCAGGAGACGTGCGGGCCGGAGGTGGGGGGATTGCTGTTGTAGGGCTCGTGGGGGGCATCCACCCGGGCGATGTGGGCGTTGCCCTGCGAGGAGAAGTACTCCCAGGAGCCCCGGACCGCCGCCCGGGAATACCACCAGTACCCAATGGCCGCGACCGCCGCCACCGCCACCGCCCCGAGGAGGAGCCGGCGGCGCCAGATGGCCGCCTGCCGGCGCCGCGCCTCGTGTCGCCGCTTCTCCCGCGCCGCCTCCCGGCGTTCCTTCCTCGTCTCTGTCCGCTGCTCGACCGGCATGGGCCGTTCCCCTCGCTGGTGGGGGTCGAGTCTAGCGCAGGGCCCGCGCGCTGTCGAGCAGCACGCGTTGACTTCCACCCCCCGCCGGGCTAGGGGGCGGCGCGCATTGCGCCAGGAGGGGCTGGGGTGAGGCTGGGCGTCGTGGGGGTCGGGACGATCGGCCGGGCCGTCTGCCGCGCCGTGGACGCGGGGGAGGTCCCGGGGGCAACGGTCGCCGCCCTGCACCTGATCGAGGCGGCCACCGCCGCGGCGCTGCGGGACCTCGCGCCCCGCGCGGTCGCCGCCGGCAAGTCCCTCGTCGTCCTGAGCGCGGGCGGGCTGCTCGAGCACCCGGAGTGGGCGGAGTTAGCCAGACGGACGGGCGCGAGGATCTACGTCCCTTCCGGGGCCATCCTCGGCCTGGACGGGGTCAAGGGGGCGAGCGTCGGGCGCATCGAGGCCGTCACCCTGGTGACGCGCAAGCCGCCCCGCGGGCTCGCCGGGGCCCCCTACGTCGTCGAGCGGGGCATCAACCTGGAGGCCCTGACGGCGGAGACGGTCCTCTTCGAGGGGACGGCGCGGGAGGCCTGCAAGGCCTTCCCGGCGAACGTGAACGTCTCGGCGGCGCTCAGCCTGGCGGGGGTGGGGCCGGACCGGACGCGGGTGCGGGTCGTGGCGGTCCCGGGGCTCGCGCGCAACACGCATGACATCGAGATCACGGGGGAGTTCGGCCGGCTCACGACGCACATCGAGAACGTCCCCTCCGAGGAGAACCCCCGCACCGGGAAACTCTCCGCCCTCTCCACAGTCGCACTCCTGAAGGACCTGACGAGCCCTCTGCGGGTCGGGACGTAGGGGTCGAGCGCCCGCGGCGCAGCCACCCGACCCGCCGGGGCGGCTTCAGCGACTGTTGCCGGGTTTGAACGAGCGGTGCTGCAGGACCCGGATGAGGGCGCGCGCGCTCCGCAAGATCTAGCGCCTCCTTCGGGCGGCCGACCTTGAGGTAGATGACGCTGGCCCGGAGCAGGGACAGGGTGTGGCCTGGATCGCGCTCGAGCGCCTTCTGGAAATGGAAGAGCGCATCCCCGTACACGTTGCGGTTCAGAAGAGCCATGCCGATCGCGTAGCGCGCCTCGGGCCGCTCGAGCTCCTGCCGGCCGGCCGGCGTCACCTCCGGCAGCTCGGCCGCCTTGAACCGGTGGACCATCTTCCAATTGATGTTGGTCGTGTCCACGTAGAGGGCCCGCGGTGCCGAGAACTCCAGGGGGAGCCGGTCGTCGGTGTTCAGACCCGCGCCCTCGGCGAGGCGGGCGGCGTCCTTCTCCCCGAGCATGAAGAAGCCGAGGACCCCGGGCGAGGCCGGGACGCCGATCCGCTCGAGGTCGCGGCGGAGGGCGGGGTTCGCCTGGTAGCGTGCCTTGACGAGGGCGAAGTCCACGGGCCCCGGCTCCGTCCTGCCGAGGATCAGGAAGTCCCCGTGCGTGTTCCACACGCTCGTCCCCGGGAACACCGTCCGGAACGTCTGGAGCACCATCCGGAGGTCGTCCGGGAAGAGGTTGTAGGCCTGGAGCCACTGGAGCATGATCCCGCCGGGGCGCAGGCGCTCCCGGGCCAGGGTGAAGAACTCGACGGAGAAGAGCGAGGCCAGGCCGCCGATCCAGGGGTTCGAGGGCTCGGAGATGATGACGTCGTAGCGCTCGGCCGTGGTGAGGAGGAAGGTGCGGGCGTCCGCGAGGACGAGCCGGACCCGCGGGTCGGCCAGGACCTCCCCGTGCTCGTGGGCGAAGAAGCGGGAGGCCTCCACCACCGCCGGCTCGATCTCGGCGATGTCGAGGCGCTCGATCGGGTGGCGGGCGACGGCCCCCGCCGTGATCCCGCTCCCCAGCCCGATCACGAGGACCCGCTGCGGCTTGGGGTGCAGGAGCAGCGGGAGGTGGCCCAGCATGAGCTGGGTGGGCATGTCGTAGGCCGTTCCCGCCTCTGCCTTCCCGTTCACGCGCAGGAAGACGTGCTGGCCCCGCTGGTTTACCGAGACCGTGGCGCTCAGCCCGTCGCGGTAGTAGAGCAGCCGCTGCTCCCGTAACCGCTTGCCGACGCTCTGGGCGCTCGGCTCCAGGTAGGCCTTCCCATAGATCGCCGGCCCGCTCGCCATCACCCGCTGGTCCCACGGGGGGACGAGGGCAGCGCCGAGGGCGGCGAGGACGGCGGCCGCGAGCCCGCCCCACCGCCAGGTTGCGGCCGCGTGGGGGGAGAGTCCCCACAGGCCGGCGGCCAGCAGGAGGTTGAGGAGGATCCCGACCTTGAGCGCGGCGTGCACGCCGAGCGCCGGGATCAGGACGAAGCCGGCCAGGACTGTCCCCACGATCGCGCCCACCGTGTTGACCGCGTAGATGTGCCCCACGTCCTGCCCCGTCCGCCCGGCCCCGCGCGCCGCGACCGCCACCGCGCAGGGGAAGGTGGCCCCGATGAGCAGGGTTGGGAGGAGGAGCGCACCGGCGCTCACCGCGAACTGGACACCCTGGACAAAGCCCGGGGAGTCCGACCAGCGCAGGGCCACCAGGAAGAGTTCGGGCATCCGCTCGAAGAGGAGGAGGACGAGGGCGACCGCCAGGCCGATCCCGGCCTGCAGGACGGCGAAGGTCGCCGGCCCGGCCGGCCGCGTCCCCCGGAGCCAGGAGTAGGCCGCGCTCCCGCCCGCGATCCCGACGAGGAACGCCACCAGCATGGCGGTGAAGGCGTAGGTCGAGCTGCCGATCACGAGGCTGAGCGCCCGGGTCCAGGCGACCTCGTAGATCATCGAGGCCGCCCCCGAGAGCCCGAGGGCCGCGACCGTGAGCGCCGCGGCGAGCCCGAGCGGCCCCGGGAGCGGCGCGCCCGCCGCCCGCGCCGCTTGGGGCGCCGCCGGCGGGGACCCCGGCTCGGGCGGGGCGAAGGGCCGGGACCGGCTCAGGAAGAGCGCGACGGCGCCGACCGCCAGGTTCGCCCCGACCGCGACCGCGATGGTGGCGCGGTTGCCGATGGCGGGGAGCAGGACGTAGCCCGCCAGGACGACGCCCACGACCGCCCCGGCGGTGTTCACCGCGTAGAGGACCCCGATGGTCCGGCCCAGGCGACCGGGCGGCCCCGCGAGCGCCTGGCTGAGGACGGGCAGGGTGCCGCCCATGAGCGCCGTGGGAAGGAGGAGGAGCGCGAAGACGAGGAGGAACTGGACGAGGCTGAAGGCGTCATAGGAGAGGTCGAGCGCCCCGTGCAGCCGGAGGTACAGGGTGGCGGCCCCCCCGAGGAGGGCCGGGATGGCGGCGCAGGAGAGGCCGATGCCGATCTCGAGCCAGCCGTAGGCGCGCAGGAGGTTGCTGAGCCGTCCGACGACGCGGGCGAAGGCGAACGACCCCAGCGCGAGCCCGGCCATGAAGGCGGCGAGGACCGTGGTGATCGCGTACACCGTGTGCCCGAAGACGAGGCCGAGCAGCCGGAGCCAGACGACCTCGTAGACGAGGCCGGTCGCGCCCGAGAGGAAGAAGCAGAGGAGGA
>JACPAU010000257.1 GCA_016180705.1 Candidatus Methylomirabilota bacterium | reverse complement strand
TGATCGCCCACGGGATCGCCTTCGTCACGCCCGGGCCCGGCGCGGCCGCGATGGAGGCCCTCATCGAAGCGCACCGGCGCGCCGCTCTGCCCGGCTGATCCCCTTCCGCTGCCGGCCGCTCTGTCGCTACAATGGCTCGAGCCCATTGCAGGGGGGATTGAGCGATGCGGACCGCAGGGCCCTTCTCGCCGATCGCGCTCGCGCTGCTGCTCGCCGCCGCCCTCGCCCCTCCCGCCTGGGGGCAGTTCGCCCCGCCGGAGACGGTGGAGGGCGCCCCCATCTACACCGTCCTGCCGGTGGACGCCATTCCGGCCATCGACGACCCCCGGTTCGTCCCGGCGGAGGAGGCGGCGGCCTTCATGAAGGAGAATGAACCCGTGCTCGGGGTCACGGGGGGCGGCATCGCCAAGGCCTTCTCCCTCTGGCTCCTGAACGTCCACGAGATCGTCAACGACGAGATCGGGGGCACCCCAGTCGCCGTCACCTGGTGACCCCTCTGCTACACGGGCATCGTGTATGCCCGGCCGCTGCACCGGGGGACGCCGCTCACCTTCGGGGTGAGCGGGATGCTGTGGAAGGATTCGCTCATCATGTACGACCGCCAGACGCGGAGCCTCTGGAGCCACGTGACGGGCAAGGCGGTCACGGGCCCCCTCCGGGGGACAGTCCTCACCGTCTATCCGACCGCCATGCAGACCACCTGGGAGCAGTGGCGGCGCCTCCACCCGGGGACACTGGTCCTCTCCAAGCGGGGGCGCCTCGGCGGGCTCGAGGGAACGCACGACGTCTATGAAGACTACTTCCGGAGCGAGACTCGCCTTGGGATCTTCAGCACGCGCAACCCGGATGCCTCGCTCCCGGGAAAGGAGTTTGTCCTGGGCGTCTCCGCCGGGGCGGCCCGGAGCGCCTACCCCTTTCGGCACCTGAGCGTCCAGCCGCTGGTGAACGACCGGGTGGGGGCGGAGCCCGTCGTGGTGGTCTTCGCCAAGGGATCGGCCACCGCCACGGCCTTCTCGCGCCGCCTCGGCAACAGGACCCTGGAGTTCCGGGAGCTGCGAGCCGCGGGGGAGGACCTCCAGATGACCGACGCCCAGACGGGCTCCACGTGGCGGGCCCTGACGGGCGTCGCCGTCGCCGGGAAACTCAAGGGCGAGCGGCTCGGCCCGGTCCCGGCGACCATGGCCTTCTGGTTCGCGTGGAGGCAGATCTACCCCGCGACCGCCGTCTGGAAACCGAAACCGTAGAAGGACTGCGGGGACGTTCGCCGCAAGGTCCGGCGGCAACTCCAGGAAGTGGATGCCCATCCCCTGCGGATAGGTCTTCCCCGGGCGAGGGTTGCTCCAGACGACCTTGCCCCGGATCCGGAACTCCTCGGGAAGGCCGGGGAGTCGGAACCGGAGTCCGAGGAGCCGGTTGACCGGCAGCGGGGTCCCGGTCCGGACGAAGACCCCGCTCTTACTCACGTTGACGGAGCGGCCGCTCAGGACGGTCTCGTAGTCGACCCGGACCTCGATGGGAACCCGGGGGTCCGGCGGCCGCGCCTGGACGAAGATTGCCTCGACGAAGGCCCGCTCGAGGGCCCGCTCGAAGGCGACCCCGTGCGGCACCAGCAGCCCGCCCATCGGCGTGGACTCGGGGCTGCCGATCCACTTCACCTGGCCCGGCCGGGCCGCCGGGCCAGCCTGCGTGTCCAGCTCGACGGTGAGGGACAGGGAGGGAACGAGGGGGCGCGGCAGGAGGAGGAGCGCGCCGCTCTCGCTCAGGTTGCGGGTCTTGCCCTGCAGTTCGAGGGCCCGACCCTCCAGGGGACTGAGGTGGCAGCGGGCAGGGAGATAGATCGGGAACCGCGCATGGTTGCGGCGCTGCACCAGCCCTTCCTCCGCCATCATTGCCTCCCTCGTGGGCCAGCCGTTTCAGGCCTAGGCGCGCCCGGCGGCCGAGCGGACCGACCCTCGCCCCTCCTCCAGGATCAGGCGCTTGAGCCGCAGCCGGTCCTCGATCGAGAGCGGTGTCTCGAGCCGGCACTGCGGGCAGACGACCATGCGGCGGTTCAGGTACTGGGCCGGGAATCCCTGGATCCGGAATCCACAGCCGGGACACCGCAGGATCTCAAGCATCGGAATCGCTCCTTCCCGGCACCCAGCTCGCCTCCGCCACCAATCACCTGGCGGGGGAAGGGTGCTCGCGATCCCCTTCAAGCATTCGGTGTGCCATCGGCCTGCCCTAGAATGCGACAGAACCTTCTTCGCGATCGCTTTAGTGGCAATGGGTTATGCGGTGAAAGAGGGGGGGCCAAAGGACGGCGGACGGAGGGGCGTGTCCCCGTTCCCTTCGCGTCAGTCATGGGCCCATGTGTGACAGTTTTCGGCTCCGCTCATGCCCGTCGGATGATTGGTGGAGATCGGGGAGAGCAGGGGGTCTCAGAGGAGCCGGCGGCGGAGGTATGCGCTGAGGGCGTCCACGGTGGTGACGAGCGCGTAGATGGCGAGGACGAGCGTCAGGAGCTGGTGCTCCAGAAAGAGGCTGATGGCGATGTGGATCCGCTGGCCCAGCCCCCCCGCTCCCACGAAGCCCATGATGGCCGCGACGCGGATGTTCACCTCCCACCGGTACAGGGTGTAGGACAGGAAATGCGGAAGCACCTGGGGGAGGATCCCATAAGCGAGGACCTGGAGTCTCCGGGCGCCGGTCCCCTGGAGGGCTTCGATCGGCCGGGGATCCACGTTCTCAAGCACCTCGGCGAAGAGTTTCCCCAGGACCCCCGCCGTGTGCACCCCGAGGGCGAGCACGCCCGGGAAGGGGCCCAGGCCGACCATGAACACGAAGAGGATGGCCCAGACGATCTCCGGGACCGTCCGCAGGAGGTTCAACAGCCCCCTGGCCCCGCCGTACAGGAGGACGCGCGCGGCCCGGATGGCCGGACGCTCCATCTCGAAGAGCAGCCCCGCGAAGGCCAGGTTGGCCGAGGCAAAGAACACCAGGATGAGGGCGATCAGGACCGCGAGCAGGGTCCCGAGGAAGGAAATGGCAAAGGTCTCGGCGGACCCGATGGCCGCTTCTCGGAGCAGCGCCGACGAGAAGTCCGGAGGGAAGAGCCGGCGGACGTAGGCGGTCATCTGGGCGAGGCCCTCCGGCCCGAGGACCGCGCCCAAGTCGGCGGCCGTCCCGTGGTAGCTCCAGACGAGCGCCGCCCCCAGCACCCCCCAGCCCAGCCAGGTGGTGAGCGCCGCACGGGGCGGGGCGGGGACGGCACGCGCCGTCGGGGCCTCCCAGGCCACGGCTACAGGAGCCTCCGCCGCAGACGCAGGCTGAGCGCGTCCGTCCCCGCCACCATCAGCACGAGAATTCCGATCAGGGTGACCACCTCCCCGAAGTTGAACATCCGCATCGAGATCTCGATCTGCTGCCCGATCCCTCCCGCCCCCACGAACCCCAGGATAGCCGAGGCCCGGATGGCGCACTCCCAACGGTAGAGGGTGTAGGAGACGAGGTGCGGGAAGGCCTGAGGGACCATCCCGTACCAGAACACGCGCCAGCGCGAGGCCCCGGTCGCCTGGAGGGCCTCCAGCGGCCGGGGGTCCACCGCCTCGAAGATCTCCGAATAGACCTTGCCCAGGACCCCGCCGTAGGCCACGCCGATGGCCAGGACGCCGGGGAAGGGGCCGAGCCCCGTGGCCCGGACGAAGACGAGCGCCCAGACCAGCTCCGGGACCGACCGGAAGAGGCTCAGGATGGCGCGGGAGCCGCCGTAGGGGAGGAAGCGGAGGGCCAGGACCCCGAGCGGCAAGCCGATCAGGAGGGCAACCGCCGTCCCCAGCAGCGAGATCTGGACCGTCTCCAGCGCCGGCCGGACGAGGAAGAGGAGGAACTCCGAGGAGAGGGCGGGCGGGAACCCGTCCACGAGGAAGACCAGGGCGTTTTGCAGGGCTTCTCGGGAGAAGAGGGTGGGGAGATCCACCCGCGCCGCCCACCAGGAGGCGGCCGTCGTCAGCCCGAAGAGAAGCAGGAAAACCCGGGCGAAGCGGGAGGGCCTAGACCCGGGGAAGGGGACGGCAGGTGGAGGCGGAGTCGAGGGGGGCATCAGACGTTCCCTCGGCGGAGTCGCCGGTCGGCGCGGCGCGGTAGAGGGCTGCGAGGGCCTCGTCCCGGATCGCATCCGGCGGCGCATCGAAGAGGACCTTGCCCTCCCGGAGGCCGACGATCCGGGGGAAGGTGGCCAGGGCCAGATCCACGCTATGAAGGTTCACCACCAGCGTCCTGCCCGTCGCGGTGCTGATCTCCGTGAGCAGGCGCACGATGCTCACCGCCAGCGTGGGATCCACGGAGGAGACCGGCTCGTCCGCGAGGATGATATCCGGGTTTTGGAGGAGGACCCGGGCGATGGCCACCCGTTGCTGCTGCCCACCCGACAACTCGTCGGTTCGGGCGTACAGTTTCTCCGGGATCCCGACCTGCTGGAGCGCCCGATACGCCGCCTCGACCTCCACCGGACGCAGCAGCGACACGAGGGCCCGGGAGGTGGACCAGGACCCCAGGCGGCCGGCCAGGACGTTGTGGACCACCGGCAGGCGCGGGACCAGGTTGTGCTGCTGGTAGATGGTCCCGATCCGCCGCCGGACCGCGCGCAGGGTGGCTCCGTACAGGCGCGCCACCTCCTGGTCCGCGACCCAGAGCCGACCGGCCGTGGGCCGGAGGGTGCAGTTGAGCAGCCGGAAGAGGGTGGTCTTCCCGGCCCCGCTCGGGCCGATGAAGGCAACGCGCTCGCCGGCGCCGATCTTCAGGTCCAGGCCGTCCACGGCCCGGATGCCGCCCGGGAAGCCCCTGGTGAGACC
>JACPAU010000256.1 GCA_016180705.1 Candidatus Methylomirabilota bacterium | reverse complement strand
CGTAGTTGCCCCGCTGGAAGTCCGCGTTGGCCCGCCAGTACAGCCCGGCCTCGCCGTGCGGGAGCATCTCGCGCCCCCGGGAGGCGCAGGAGAGCCCCATCCCCGCCGCGGCCAGCACGAGGAGCAGTCCACATCGCCACGCCCGCGCGCGCATCCCCCTCCTCCGGACCCCGAAACTCGCGCCCCACCCTACTGAAATCGCCAGGGGGTGTCAAGCGGCAACGCCCGCATCGTCGCGAAAGCAAAAGGGCAAGGGAGAACCCTTGCCCCGCCTGCCCGACCAGGTACCCCGTCCCGGGGCGCGCCCTACGCCGACTCGGCCTTTTTCTTATAGAGGAGGATGGGCCGGCTCCGCTCGGCCACCACCTCCCGGTTGACGAGACACTCGGTGATGCCCGTCTCCGAGGGGATCTCGTACATGATGTCCAGCATGATGTCTTCCAGGATGGCCCGGAGCCCCCGGGCCCCGGTGTCCCGCTTCACCGCCTCCTCGGCCACGGCCAGCACTGCGTCTTCGGTGAAGGTCAGCTTCACCCCCTCGAACTCGAAGAACTTCTGGTACTGCCTGAGGAGCGCGTTCTTGGGTTCGCGGAGGATCCGGAGGAGGGCCGCCACGTCCAGCTCGTGCAGGGAGGCCACCACCGGGAGCCGGCCGACCAGCTCCGGGATGAGGCCGTACCGGAGCAGGTCCTCGGGCTGGGCCTCGGCCAGAATCTGGCCGACCTTCCGCTCGCGCCGGCCCTGGACCTTGGCGCCGAAACCCATCTGCTTCTGCCCGATCCGCTCCTCGATGAGCTTCTCCAGGCCGACGAAGGCCCCGCCGCAGAGGAACAGGATATTCGTGGTGTCCACCTGCACGTATTCCTGCTGGGGGTGCTTGCGTCCCCCCTGGGGCGGGACGTTGGCCACGGTCCCCTCCAGGATCTTCAGGAGGGCCTGCTGCACCCCCTCCCCCGAGACGTCGCGGGTGATGGAGGGGTTCTCGGACTTCCGCGCGATCTTGTCGATCTCGTCGATGTAGATGATCCCCCGCTCCGCACGCTCCACGTCATAGTCCGCGACCTGGAGGAGCCGGAGGATGATGTTCTCCACGTCCTCCCCCACGTACCCGGCCTCGGTGAGCGTGGTGGCGTCGGCGATGGTGAAGGGGACATCGAGGATCTTCGCCAGCGTCTGGGCGAGCAGCGTCTTGCCGGAGCCGGTGGGGCCGATCAGGAGGATGTTGGACTTGGCCAACTCCACGTCGTCGAAGTCGGCCCGGCTGTTGATGCGCTTGTAGTGGTTGTGGACGGCCACCGAGAGGGTCTTCTTCGCCCGCTCCTGCCCGATCACGTACTGGTCCAGGACGGCCTTGATCTCGACCGGCTTGGGCAGGTCTCCGAGGGACTTCCCCCGCTCCTCCTCCAGCTCCTCGGCGATGATGTCATTGCAGAGCTCGATGCACTCGTCGCAGATGTACACCGTGGGGCCGGCGATGAGCTTGCGGACATCCTCCTGGCTCTTGCCGCAGAAGGAGCACTGGAGCTTCCCCCCCGACTTCACCGGCTTGGCCATCCGCCCCTCCTCGGTCCCCCGCCTGTCATCAGCGCACGCCCGCCGGCACCGGCACCCGGCTCCGGGACGCGATCACCTCGTCGATCAACCCGTACTCCTTGGCCTGGTGGGCGCTCATGAAGAAGTCCCGGTCGGTCTCGCGCTGGATCTTCTCGAGCGGCTGGCCGGTATGCTGCGTGAGGATCCGGTTCACCTCCTCGCGCATCCGGAGGATCTCCTTCGCCTGGATGTCGATGTCGGTGGCCTGGCCCTGCACCCCGCCCAGCGGCTGGTGGATCATGATGCGGGCGTGGGGGAGCGCGAACCGCTTCCCCTTGGTCCCGGCCGCCAGGAGGAGGGCCCCCATGCTGGCGGCCTGCCCCATGCAGATCGTCTCCACGTCCGGCTTGATGTAGCACATCGTGTCGTAGATGGCCAGCCCCGCCGTCACCGACCCACCCGGGCAGTTGATGTAGACGTGGATGTCCTTCTCCGGGTCCTCGGCCTCCAGGAAGATGAGCTGGGCGATGATGAGGTTCGCGTCGGTATCGTCAATGGGGCTCCCCAAAAAGATGATCCGGTCCTTCAGGAGGCGGGAGAAGATATCGTAGGCCCGCTCGCCGCGGCTCGTCTGTTCCACCACCATCGGCACCAGGTACATGGTCGCTCCGCTCCCCCCGCGCCCCCGCCTCTGCTAGGGCACCTGGATCAACTTCACGTCCGGACCCACGCGGGCCCGGCTGAGGAGAAAGTCGGCCGTCTTGCGGTGGAGGAGCTCGGCCCGCACGCCCGCGAGGCGCCCCTCCTTCTCCAGGGCCTCCCGGAGAGCGGCCGGACTCCCCCCCGTCCCGGCCGCCGCCCGCTCCAACTCGTCCTGCAATTCCTGGTCCGAGACCGTGAGCCCCTCCTGGGCCGCGATGGCCTCCAAGAGCAGGCGGTGGTGGACCCGCTGGAGGGCGGCGTCGCGGAACCGCGCCCGGAGGTTCTGGGCCTTCGTCTCGTCCAGCCCCCGGATCCGGGCCCCCTGGGCGGCCAGGGCGTGGAGCGTCTCGGCCACC
>JACPAU010000222.1 GCA_016180705.1 Candidatus Methylomirabilota bacterium | reverse complement strand
GACCGGTGGTCCCGAGGCGATCGCTCCGGCTAGCGGCGCCGGGCGGCGCCCCCGGAGGCCCGACGGCCTGCCGCCCGGACGGGGCGGCCGGGCCGGCGCCTGCCCGCGCGCCTCTGCAGGGCGGCTGCCATCCCCTGCCCCATCTGGGACGGGCTCTCGACGACCCGGACGCCACCGCGGCGCAGCGCCGCGATCTTCTCCGCCGCGGTCCCGGCCCCGCCCGCGATGATGGCGCCGGCGTGGCCCATGCGGCGGCCGGGCGGGGCCGTCTGCCCGGCGACGTAGGCGACCACCGGCTTCGTCATGTGGGCCTTGACGAAAGCCGCCGCCTCTTCCTCGGCGCTCCCTCCGATCTCGCCGATCAGCAGGATGCCGTCCGTCTCCGGATCGCCCTCGAAGAGGCGCAGGCAGTCCACGAAGGAGGTCCCGGCGACCGGGTCCCCCCCGATCCCGATGCAGGTGGACTGCCCCAGACCGAGGGCGGTGAGCTGGTGGACCGCCTCGTAGGTCAGCGTCCCGCTGCGCGAGACGACTCCGATCCGCCCCGGCCGGTGGATGTGCCCGGGCATGATCCCCACCTTCGCCTTCCCGGGCGAGATCAGGCCCGGGCAATTGGGGCCGACCAGCCGGGTGGCTGCGCCTTCAAGGACCCGCTTCGCGCGGACCATGTCCAGGGCGGGGATGCCCTCCGTGATGCAGACGACGAGGGGCACGCCGGCGTCGGCCGCCTCGAGGATGGCGTCGGCCGAGAACGCAGGGGGGACGAAGATGAGGGAGCAGTTGGCCCCCGTCTCGGCGACCGCCTCGGCCACGGTGTGGAAGACCGGGACCCCGTCCTGGCGGGTTCCCCCCTTCCCCGGGGTGACACCGGCGACGACGGCCGTCCCGTACTCCCGGCACGCCCGGGCGTGGAAAGAGCCCTCCTTGCCCGTGATCCCCTGCACCAGCAGGCGCGTGCGCCGGTCCACCAGGATGCTCACGGGCGCCCCCGGCTCGCGGCGACCGCCATCCGGGCCCCCTCCGCCATGGAGGCGGCCGTGAGGAAGCGGAGGCCGCTCTCCTCGAGCATCCGCTTCCCCTCGGCGACGTTGGTCCCCTCCATCCGGATGACGATCGGGACCCGCACCTTCAGCGCGCGGGTGGCCTGGATCACCCCCGCGGCCAGCCGGTCGCACCGGAGGATGCCGCCGAAAATGTTGATGAAGACCGCCCGGACCGCCGCGTCAGCCATCAGGATCCGGAAGGCGTTCTCGATCTGCTCGGCGCTGGCCCCGCCACCGACGTCGAGGAAGTTGGCCGGGGCCCCACCCGCCTGCTGGACGATGTCCATGGTGGCCATGGCGAGCCCAGCCCCGTTCACCATGCACCCCACGCTTCCGTCCAGCTTCACGTAGTTGAGGCCGAACCGGGAGGCCTCGACCTCGAGCGGGGCCTCCTCGTCCAGGTCCCGGAGTTCCCGGACCTCCGGGTGGCGGAAGAGGGCGTTGTCGTCGAAGGTCATCTTGGCGTCGAGGGCGAGCACCCGCTCGTCCTCGGTGATCACGAGGGGATTGACTTCGGCGAGGGAGCAGTCCTTCTCCTGGTAGGCGCAGGCCAGGCCCAGGATCAGGTCCGCGGTGGGGCGCGTGAGCTCGGCCGGGACGCCGAGCCCGTAGGCCAGCTTCCGTCCGACGTAGGGCGGGAGGCCCCCCGCGGGGTCCACCGGCGCCCGGAGGATCTTCTCCGGGGATTTGGCGGCGATCTCCTCGATCTCCATCCCGCCGGCCGCGCTGGCCATCACCACCGGGCGGCCCGCGCGCCGGTCCAGGACGATTCCCAGGTAGAGCTCCCGGCGGATGGTCGTGGCCTCCTCCACCAGGACCCGCTTGACCCGGCGCCCCTCGGGCCCGGTTTGGGGCGTCCGGAGCAGCATCCCCAGGATCTGGGCCGCGACCTGCTCCGCCTCTGCCGGCGACCGGGCCGGCCGGATGCCGCCCCCCTTTCCCCGGCCCCCGGCGTGGATCTGCGCCTTGACGACCACGGGCACGCCGAGGCGCTCAGCGACCCCCCGCGCCCCGGCGGGGGTGTCGGCCACCTCCCCCTTCGGCACCGGGATGGCGTAGGCGGCCAGGATCCGCTTGGCCTGGAACTCGTGGATCTTCATCCGGGCTGCCCGCTCGGCGCCCACGACGTGCGGCGGGCCCCTAGAGGCGGAGGAGAACCCACAGCGTCCCCACCGTCCCCGCGACGGCGGAGCCGTAGCAGCCGACGGCGATGGGCGCCCGCAGCGCGTGCAGGCCGAGATCCTCCAGGACGAAGCGGAAACGATGCGCCCAGTGATAGAGCGGAAGGGCGATGAGCACGAAGAGGTAGACCTTCACCAGGGGCTGCCCGACGAGCGCCAACATCCGGGCGTGCGGGAAGGCGATCCAGCCCAGAGGGACCGCCAGCCCGTGGATGAACAGGTGGACTGGCACGAGGAAGGCGGCCACCACCCCGCCCACGGAGAAGAGCCCCCACCAGAACGGCTCGCTGGTCTTGCGGGTGGACATGATTCAGCTCCTCAGCAGCACCGCGAACAGGATGGCCAGCGAGAGGATCCCCCAGAAGGCGAACGCCCCGGCAGCCACCAGCCTCGGGGGCACCTGGTGTTCGCCCAGGCGGACGACCTGCACGACTGCCGTCAGCTTCAGCCAGGTGACGCTGTGATACAGCGCGAAGCCCAAAGCCACGGCGTGGAAGGCGATCCAGCCCGGGGACGCCAGCCGCTCGAGGAACGCCGCGTACGCCTCCGGCCCCTGGCCGGCCCGGTACACCTGGACCATGAGGACGGCCAGGAAGATAGCGATGAAGACACTGGAAACCTCGCGGAGCATGAACCGGAGGTAGGCGGGCCGGCGGAGCCACCAGGTGGCCGGCATTTTCGGATAGTAAAGCCCGGGGCGGGGGGCGGGCGGCGCGCTCATGACCGTCCTCCGCGCGGCAGGAGTATCGAGAGGAACCAGTCCTTGGCCCCCGCGACCTTCGAGCGCTGGATGGCGGCCGCGGGGTCCACCCCCTTCGGACAGACCGCCGAGCACTCCCCCACGAAGGTGCATTGCCACACCCCCACGGCCTCGGCCAAAATCGGCTGCCGCAGGTGGTACCCCTCGTCCCGGGAGTCCAGGTTGTAGCGATAGCCAAGCGCAATGGCCGCGGGGCCGATGAAGAGGGGCGAGAGACCGTACACGGGGCAGGCCGCGTAGCAGAGCATGCAGTTGATGCACATGCTGAACTGCTTGTAGGCCTCGAGCTGGGCTGGGGTCTGCCGGTACTCCCCCGCCGTCAGCGGCTGCTCCGTCCGCCGGATGATCCACGGCATGACGCGGCGGAGCTTCCCCATGAAATCCTCGATATCAACCACCAGGTCCCGGATGACCGGGAAGTAGGCCAGGGGCTCCACCCGGATTGGGCCCGGAAGGTAGTCTCGGAGAAAGGCGGCGCAGGTGAGCTTGGGGACGCCGTTCACCATCATCCCGCAGCTCCCGCATACCCCCATCCGGCACGACCACCGGTACGTGAGCGTGCCGTCGACCCGGTCCTTGATATGGTTCAGGGCATCCAGCACCACCCAGTCCTTCCGGTAGGGGACCGTGAACGCCTGCGCCCGCGGCTCGCGGTCCTCCCTGGGGCGGTACCGGGTCACCTCGAGCGTGATCGTTTCCTCGGCCACGGTTTCTCCTTTCTCCGTCAGGGGGGCCGACCCGTCCAGTCAGTACTTCCGTTCCTCGGGGGGCCAGCGCGTGATCGTCACTGGCGAGTAGTCGATCCGCGGGCCATCCGGAGTATGGGTGGCCAGCGAGTGTTTGAGGAACCGCGTGTCGTCGCGTTTGGGAAAGTCGGTGCGGGTGTGCGCGCCCCTCGACTCCTCGCGGGCGAGCGCCGAGTGGGCGATCGTCTCCGCCACGTGCAGCAGGGACTCGAGTTCCAGCGCCGCAATCAGCTCGGTGTTGAAGACCGCGTCGCGGTCCATGAGGCCGACGTGGGCGAAGCGCTCGCGGAGGTGGCGCAGGGTCTTGCAGGTCTCCTGCATCGTGGCCCGGTCCCGGTAGATGCCCAAGCCCTTCTCCATGGCTTTCTGCATCTCTTCCCGGATCTCGGCGATCCGCTCCCGGCCGTCCGCCCGGAGGAATCGCTCGTTGAGACGCCGCCGCTCGTCGGCGGCCAGTTGCGCGAGCGGGTTGGACCGGATGGGCGGCCGCCCCAGGGCGTCCCGGGCGGCGGCCCGACCGGCGCGCGCACCGAACACGAGCAGCTCGGTGAGCGAGTTCGAGCCCAGTCGGTTCGCGCCGTTGATGGAGACGCAGGCCGTCTCTCCGGCGGCGTAGAGGCCCGGCAGCACCGTTGCGCCGTCCAGATCGGTGGAGATGCCGCCCATCATGTAGTGGACCACCGGCCGGACCGGGATCGGCTCGTGGACCGGGTCGATCCCCACGTAATTGCGCGTCAGCTCCCGCACGAAGGGGAGCTGCTTATCGATGACCTTTTCCCCGAGGTGCCGGAGGTCCAGGTGGACGTAGTGGCCGTACGGGCCATCGAACGTCCGCCCCTTCTGGTACTCCTGGATGTGGCAGCGCGAGAGGATATCGCGCGGGCCCAGTTCCATCTTGCGGTGGACCGGTTTGTCTGTCGGGGGGCCGAGCCCATAATCTTGAAGATAGCGGTAGCCGTCCTTGTTCTTCAGGTGCCCTCCTTCGCTCCGGGAGGCCTCGGTGATGAGGATGCCGGTCCCAGGGAGCCCCGTCGGGTGGTACTGGACGAACTCCATGTCCTTCAGGGGGACCCCGGCGCGGTAGGCCAGCGCCATGCCGTCTCCGGTCTTGATGGCGGCGTTGGTGGTGAACGGGTAGACGCGCCCGCCCCCCCCGGTGCAGATGATGACCGCCTTCGCCGTCACGGGGGACACCTGACCGTCGTGGAGGTTCAGGGCCGCCACCCCGCACACCTTCCCGTCCTCGACCAGCAGCGACGTCGCGAACCACTCGTCGTAGCGCACGATCTTCTCGTACTTCAGCGAGGTCTGGAAGAGCGCATGGAGCATGTGGAAGCCGGTCTTGTCGGCCGCGTAGAGGGTCCTGTTCACGGTCATGCCGCCAAAGGGGCGGACGCTGACGCGGCCGTCGGGATCCCGGCTCCACGGGCAGCCCCAGTGCTCCAGTTGGATGACCTCCGCGGGGGCTTCCCGCACGAACACCTCCACGGCGTCCTGGTCGGAGAGGAAATCGCCCCCGAAGATCGTATCCTTGGCGTGGAAGTCGAGGTGGTCGTTTTCCCGCATGACCGCCGCGGTGCCGCCCTCGGCGGAGACCGTGTGGCTGCGCATCGGATACACCTTCGAGAGGACCCCGATGGAGAGCCGGTCCGACTCCTCGGCCGCCGCGATGGCCGCGCGCAGGCCGGCGCCGCCCCCCCCGATCACGAGCACGTCATGCTGCAGCATCACCCCTCACCTTCCCGTCGAGCCGTCCGGAGGGCGCCCACCCACCCTCAGTCCGGGAGCCGGCGGTACCGGGCCTTTTCCTCCTGGAAGAGGTCCCGGCCCTCGACATCGTTGACTACGATCACCGGGAAATCCTCGACGACGAGCCGCCGGACCGCTTCCGGACCCAGATCCTCGTACGCCACGACCTCCGCGGCCCGGATGCGCCGGGAGAGCAGCGCGCCCGTCCCACCCACTGCGCCGAAGTAGACCGCCCGGTGGCGGCGCATCGCTTCAACCACCTCGGGCGAGCGTCCCCCTTTCCCGATCGTTGCCTTGAGCCCGAGCGCCAGCAGCGCGGGGGTGAAGCGGTCCATCCGGGATGCGGTCGTGGGGCCCGCCGACCCGATGACCTCGCCGGGCCGGGCCGGGCTCGGGCCGACGTAGTAGAGGACCTGCCCCTCCAGGTCCACCGGCAGCCTCTCGCCGCCCGCGAGCGCGTCCGCGAAGCGCAGGTGCGCCGCGTCCCGGGCCGCCAGGAGAACCCCGGAGAGCAGCACGCGGTCGCCGACCCGGAGGCTTCCCACGTCGGCGTCCGAGAGCGGCGTCCTCAGGCGGCGCACAGTTCGGCGGCGGGGCGGCGGGAGACCCCGCCGCCCCGCCCTCCCGCTACATCTTCTTCGTGGTCGGCTTCGCCGCCGGCTTGGCCGCAGGCTTCAGCCTGGCCTGCAGGGCGGCCACCTGTTTCTTCAGGGCCTCGTTCTCCTTCATGAGCGTGTCCACCTGCCCCTTCAGGTCGCCGCTCTGCTTCTGCGTGTCGGCCACCTGCTTCTTCAGCGACTCGTTCTCGGCCTTCAGGTCCGGGCCGCACCCGGCCGCCGTCAGGGCGAGTACGGCCAGCAGGCTTCCGGCCACACCCCTCCGCAGCGCTCCCATGGTCATCGTCCCTCCGTTTGCGCGTTCGCCAGTCGGACCGACTCCTGCCACGCCACGAGGCACCCGATGGATCCGCGAGGGCTAGGGCGGCGGCATCCGTGTCCCCTCCTTTCCCCAGGGAAGCCAGGACGCTACAGCACCGCCTCCTGGTACCGGTGGGAGTGGCACTGGAGGTTCACCGCCACCGGCAGCGAGGCGATGTGGCCCGGGTGCGTCTCCACGTGCACCGCCAGGGCCGTCGTGCGCCCCCCCACGGCCTGGGGGCCGATGCCCGTCGCGTTGATGGCCTGGAGCAGCTCCCGCTCCAGCCCGGCGGTCCGGGGATCCGGATGCGCGGAGCCCAGCGGCCGGAAGACCGCCCGCTTCGCCAGATAGGCGCAGTAGTCGAAGGTGCCGCCCACCCCGATCCCCACCACGAGCGGCGGGCAGGGGTTGCCCCCTGCCTGCTCCACGGTCTCCACCACGAAGCGCCGGATCCCGGTGATGCCGTCCGCCGGCGTGAGCATCCGGAGCGCGCTCATGTTCTCGCAGCCGAACCCCTTGGCGACGACGGTGAGCTTGAGCCGGTCCCCCGGCACCAGGTGGAGGTGGATCACGGCCGGGGTGTTGTCGCCGGTGTTGACCCGGCGCAGGGGGCTCTCCACGATCGAGGGACGGAGGAACCCCTCCCGCGTGCCCCGGCGGACCCCCTCGTGGATGGCCCGGTCGAAGTCCCCCCCGACGACGTGACAGTCCTGCCCGAGCTCCGCGAAGACGACCGCCATGCCGGTGTCCTGGCAGAGGGGAAGACCGGTCTGCCGGGCCAGGGCGGCGTTGGCCTTGAGCTGCTCGAGGACCTCGACGGCGAGCGGGGACTCCTCCCCGGCGATCGCCCGATCGAGGGCGTCCAGGACCTCGCGGGGCAGCTCGGTCGCGGCCCGGATGCAGAGGTCCCGCACCGCCCGGGTGATCTCGTCCACGTGGAGGTCCCGCATGGCACCTACCCCGGGAAGGGGACGCGGAGGGACCGGCCCGGGACCGGGGCTAGAGGAGGCCCAGCTTCTGCACCAGTTCCCGGACCCCCTCGGAGGAGCGCTTGAGCGCTCCCGCCTCCTCGGGGGTCAACCGGATCTCCAGGATCTCCTCCACTCCCCGGCGCCCGAGCTTCACCGGCACCCCCACGAAGAGGTCCGTGATGCCGTACTGGCCGGTGAGGTGGACACAGCAGGGCAGGATCTTCTTTTTGTCCTTCAGGATGGCCTCCACCATCTCCACCACGGACGCTCCCGGGGCGTAGTAGGCGCTGCCGGTCTTCAACAGCGCCACGATCTCCGCCCCGCCGTCCCGGGTCCGCTTGACGAGGGCCTCCACCCGGTCGGGCGGGAGCAGCTCGGTGATGGGGATGCCGGCGACCGTCGAGTACCGGGGGAGGGGCACCATGGTGTCCCCGTGCCCCCCCAGGACGAAGGCGAAGGTGCTCTCGACCGAGACGTTCAGTTCCTGGGCGATGAAGGTCCGGAAGCGCGCGGCGTCCAGGACCCCGGCCATCCCGAGGACCCGGTGGGCCGGGAAGCCGCTCCGCTTCCACGCCAGCTGCGTCATGGCGTCGAGGGGGTTGCTGACCACGACGAGGATGGCGTCCGGCGAGCGGCGGGCCACCTCGTCCGTGACGGCACCCACGATCTTCGCGTTCGTGTGCAGCAGGTCGTCCCTGGTCATCCCGGGCTTGCGGGCGATCCCGGCCGTGATCACCACCAGCGCGGAGCCCGCGGTCGCGTCGTAGCCGTTGCTCCCCGTGAGGCGGCAGTCGTACCCCTCCACCGGCCCCGCCTCCAGGAGGTCGAGGGCCTTGCCCTGGGGGAGCCCCTCGATGATGTCCACCAGGACGACGTCGGCCAGCTCCTTCTCCGCCGTGAGCTGGGCCACCGTCGCCCCGACGTTCCCCGCACCGATCACCGTGACCTTCGGTCGCATCGCTGCGCCTCCGGGGCTACATGTTCTCGATCAGCGCCGTGGCGAACGCGGAGCACTTCAGTTCGGTGGCCCCCTCCATGAGCCGGGCGAAGTCCGGGCGAAGTCGTAGGTCACGCGCTTCTGCCGGATCGTGGCCGCCATGGCGTCGTGGATCTTCCCGGCCGCCTCCACCCACCCGAGGTGCTCGAACATCATCGCCCCGGACAGGATCACGGACCCGGGGTTCACCTTGTCCAGGCCGGCGTACTTCGGGGCGGTGCCGTGCGTGGCCTCGAAGATGGCGTGGCCGGTCTCGTAGTTGATGTTCGCGCCGGGGGAGATGCCGATTCCCCCCACCTGGGCCGCCAGGGCATCCGAGATGTAGTCCCCGTTCAGGTTGGTGGTCGCGATCACGTCGTACTCATCGGGCCGGGTGAGGATCTGCTGGAGGAAGGCGTCGGTGATGGCGTCCTTGATCAGGAGTTTCCCGGCGGGGGGCTTCCCGCCGCACTCCTCCCAGGAGACCGTGAGGTCCCCGAACTCCCGCTTGGCCAGGGCGTACCCCCAGGTCTTGAAGCCCCCCTCCGTGAACTTCTGGATGTTCCCCTTGTGCACGAGGGTGAGGTTGCGGCGCTTGTGGCGGACGGCGTACTCAACGGCCGCCCGGACGAGGCGCTCGCTCCCCTCGATCGAGACCGGCTTGATCCCGATGGCCGAGGAGCCGGGGAAGCGGAGCTTCACCCCCAGCTCCTTCCGGAGCCACGCGATCACCTTCCGGGCCTCCGGGGTCCGGGCCGGCCACTCGATGCCGGCGTAGATGTCCTCCGTGTTCTCCCGGAAGATGACCATGTCCACCCGCTCCGGGTGCTTCACCGGGGAGGGCACGCCGCCGAAGTAGCGGACCGGGCGGAGGCAGACGTACAGGTCCAGCAGCTGCCGCAGCGCCACGTTCAGGGACCGGAGCCCGCCCCCCACGGGGGTCGTGAGGGGGCCCTTGATGGCGACCAGGTACTCCTGGATGGCGTCCAAGGTCTCCTGGGGCAGGTAGAGCGGCGCGCCCTTCCGGTCGGTCCCGTACTTCGCGACCGCCTTGTCCCCCGCGTACACCTCGAACCAGGCGATCCGCCGGGATCCTCCGTACGCCCTGGCGACCGCCGCGTCGAGCACCCGGACGGCAGCCGGCCAGATGTCCCGGCCCGTCCCGTCCCCCTCGATGAAGGGGATGACCGGCACGTCGGGGACCTGTAGGACCCCTTTCTTCAGGGCGATCTTCTTGCCGTCTCTCGGAGGCTTCAGGCGAAGGCTGGTGGGCATGGTGCTTCTCCCCGTCCCGGGGTTAGTCCCGCGGGTCCGGTCACCGGTTCGGTTGCTCCGTCCCTCACCACCTCGACGCGGGAAAAGGGCGCTAGCCCCGGCCGCGCACGCGCGGCCTCGCCAGCGCCCTGGTAGGGGACATGCTCAGGGGAAAGTCGCGGGCCCCGGCTTCCCAACACGCCCGCGGGGATCCCTCGCCCGCCGCCGCCGGGGCAGTGCGGGCGGACATCGTAGCGGGACGCTATCACGCGGTCCCGGGGGTGTCAAGGCGAGCCCGAGCCCGCGCCGCCGCGCGCCGCTGCCTCGGAAATCGGAGCAGCGGCGTGAGATCCTCCGGGGCGAGCACGCTCCCCCCCCGCCGCTTCAAAAGGGCGACGGCGGCGTCGGCGAGGCGGAGGGGCTCCGGGACCCGGTAGCCGCGGCAGCAGCGGAACGCGAGGCGCAGCGCCGTCGCGAGGCTCACCCGGTGCCCGGCCGAGACGAAGATGGGGCGCACTCCATCCGCCGTGCGGAGGGCCGCCCCAACCACCTCCCCCTCTGCCCGAATCGCCCGGTGCCCCCCGCGACGGCGGCCGAGCCTCTCGAGCGCCACCTCCCCGGTAAGCAGGCTCTTCGCGCATCCGACCGCCGGCACGTCCCATCGCAGACCGAGGTGGCAGGCCAGCCCGAAGCGCGCCGGGTGGGCCAGGCCGTGGCCGTCGAAAAGGATCAGGTCGGGCCGCCGGCGCAGCCGGCGGAAGGCCGCCTCGAGGGCCGGCCCCTCCCGGAACGTCAGGAGCCCCGGCACGTAGGGGAAGGCGACGCGCCGACGCGCCGCGACGACCTCGCAGAGCGAGAGCGCGGGGACGGAGAGGGTGACGATGGCGGCGACCGCCTCCTCGCCTGCGAAGGCCACGTCCGCCCCCGCGACTACCGCGACCGGGCCCAGGGCGTCACCCCGGATCACGCGTTCCCGGAGCCGCCGCTGGAGCGCGCGGGCGTCCGCCGCTGAGACCGCCCACGAGTGGCGGGGTCCAACCATCGGCTAGTGCCCGGCCAACTGACGTCGCCTTGTATCTTCCACGTCGAGCTACCAGTGCTAGAATGCGGCCGCTAATCGGACGTGACAGACCGATTCGCCTCCGGTCGCCGCCCGCCGGGGTGAGCCGCGACGCAGCCCTGTCTGGGTATCGGGCGGAGGAGCGGCTCGCCCCGGGAAGAGGGCGGCGGCTCCCAGGGCGCTCGTGATGCTCGTCATTTGGCCCGGCACCCCGGCCGTCGCGTGAGCGATAGGCGTGATTCATTGGAGCCGGCCTAGAGGGCGAACGTGGCCTTCAGAACCGGCAGGACGAAGTAGAGGAGGAACGCTCCCGCCGCGAGGAAGAGCATCCAGTGGACCTCGGCCGCCTTCCCCCGGGCCACCTTCAGGAAGGCGTAGGTGATGAAGCCGGCCCCGATCCCGTTCGTGATGCTGTAGGTGAACGGCATGAAGACGATCGTCATGAGAGCCGGGAACCCCTCCTCGAAGTCGTGGAAGGGGATGTCCTTCACGATCGCGCACATCAGGAAGCCCACCACGATCAGGGCCGCGGAGGTCGCCTGGGCCGGGACGATCCCGGCCACCGGGGCGAAGAAAAGAGCCAGGAAGAAGCAGCAGCCGGTCACGACCGAGGTGAGCCCGGTCTTCCCCCCTTCCGAGACGCCCGCCGCGCTCTCGATGTAGGTGGTGGCGCTGCTGCTCGAGGCGGCCCCGCCGAAGACCGCGCCCAGCGAGTCGATGAAGAGGACCCGCTTCAAGCGGGGCAGCTTCCCCCGGGCGTCCAGCCAGCCGGCCTCCCCCCCGATGCCGATCACGGTCCCCATCGTGTCGAAGAAGTCGGCGAGCATGATGGAGAAGATCGTGAGGACCGCGGAGAGGACGCCCAGACGGACGAAGACGGTGAGGTTGACCCCCTGCCCGAGCGTGGAGAAGTCGGGCCAACCCACGATGCGCTTCGGGATGACCGCGACGCCCGGGGTGGAGAAGGCGGTGGAGCCGCTCAGGGCGTTCAGCACGATGGCCACGGCCGTGGTGAGGAGGATCCCCAGGAGGAGCGCCCCCTTCACCCGGCGGACCATCAGGAGGGCGGTGAGGAGGAGGCCCACCACCGCGACCAGCGTGGGGATCGAGGCGAAATCCCCCAGGGTCACCGGGATGCCGGTGCCCGGCTTCACGTAGCCCCCCGACACGAGGCCGATGAAGAGGATGAAGAGGCCGATGCCGACGCTGATGGACCGCTTCAGCGCGAGGGGGATCGCGTCCATCACCGCCTCCCGGAATCCGCTGAGGACCAGCAGCGCGATGAGCACGCCCTCGATGAAGATGACCCCCATGGCCGCCGGCCAGGGGAGGCGCATCCCCGCCACCAGCTGGAAGGCCACCACGGCGTTCAGGCCCATCCCGGACGCGATGGCCAGGGGGTAGTTGGCTCCCACCCCCATGAGGATCGTCATGGCGCCCGCCACCAGGCACGTGGCGGCCAGCGTGGGGGCGAACGGCGGCCCCAGACCCTGCAGGTCCTTGATGCCGGCGAACGAGAGGATGCTCGGGTTCACGAAGATGATGTAGGCCATGACCATGAAGGTGGTCAGCCCGGCCAGGACCTCCGTCCCCACGCTCGTGCCGTGTTCCCGCAGCCGGAACAGGCGCTCCAGCATCGCTCCCCTCCGTCCCTCACGGGCCGCCCTGCGCCGCCAGCAGCCCCCGCTCGTACAGGGCGGCGGCCGTCTCCAGGATCGTGAGCTCGTCCACCTCCAGCGCGTCTACCACGTGCTCCACGGTTCGCCCGTCAGCGAACGCCTCCCACACCTCGCGGGTCTCGGGTTTCCCGACCTCCTCGGCCTGCCCGGACCGCGGCGCCAGCCGCGTCCCGGGCGCCGGCAGGCGCGCCCGCAGGCCCGCCACCGCCTCCTTCCGCTTCAGCCCCTGGACGAGGAGCTCCTGGTTTCCCGCGGTGATCACCTGCTCCACCGGGGCGTGCCAGGGCTCGAAGGCGAAGCCCCCCTCCTGCCAGCCGAGCATGTGGAAGAGGGCGGCCTCCGCCCGGAACCGCCCGGCCACGGCGTTGGCGACGCGCCCCTCGCTGAAGAGGACGTAGCCCGAGCCCTTGGGGTGCGTCAGGGTGAGGATCCCCGATTTCTTGTCCACCTCGATGAACTGGATGAGGTTGGCCAGCGACACGTCCGTGAGCCCCCCGGCGATCCCCCGCGACTTCGCCTCGGGCACCGGCGGCGCCGGGGCAGGCTCCCGGGGCGGGGCGGCAGCGCGGCGGAGGACCGCTCCGATCCGCGCCAGCAGCTCGTCCCAGTTGAACGGCTTCGTGATGTAGTCGTCCGCCCCGATCTGGAACCCCATGATCTTGTCCTGGATGCGGTCCTTCACCGTCAGGAAGATGATCGGGATCTGCCGGGTGGCGGCGTCCGCCTTCAGGACCTTCGCGACCTCGAAGCCGTTCAACCAGGGGAGCATGATGTCCAGGAGGACCAGGTCCGGGCGGTCCCGCTTGGTGATCTCGAGGGCCTCGAGGCCGTTGGCGGCGGTCGCCACCTCGAGCCCCCGCTCCTTCAGCCGGGCCGCGATGAGATCGCAGATGTTCCGGTTGTCGTCCACTACCAAGATCTTCGACTGGGACGCCATCTCACACTCAGTGTGCGAGGAGGTAGGCCGCCACGTAGCGGCCCCAGCAGAGTTCGCTCAACAGGCCCCGGCCGAGCAACCCGGCCCGGGGCAGGAGGAGGCAGCCCTTGCGCGGCCCGAGCGGCTCCCGGATGGCGTGGACCCACCAGAGCCGGGCGCTGGCCGCCTCCTCCTCGCGGGCGGCGGGCGGGGCGGGGAGGACCGCGGCGAACCGGACGAAGCGGCCGACGCCGGGGAGGATCGGCTCGAGGCGCGCGAGGAGGCGCTCCGGGGCGGCGCCGGCCAGCGCTGCCCCGTCCTCCTCCCGCCCCGGCAGGAAGAGGACCGTGAGCGCGCGCTCGCCGCGGGGGGTCCGAACGGGATCGCCGACGGGGGAGAGCGTGAGCAGGCACAGGGGGCCGTCCGCCCCCCCCGGCGCCGCGAGGGCGCAGGGACCCAGGAGCGGCGGGAGGACGGTGTCGGGAACGGCCAGGTGGAGGACCGCCCCGGCCGGGGGGCCGACCGGCGGGGGCACGCTGCCGTCCTCTGCCGGGCGGGAAGCCTTCCGGAAGGGCGGGGTTCCCCCCGGGGCGAGCAGGACGGCCGAGCAGGGCACCGCCTCCCCCGCGCCCGTGAGGACCGCGCTCACGCGCCCGAACCGGGTGAGGAGCGCCTGCACGGGCGCCCCCGCCCGGAGGTACCCGCCCGCGCGGAAAAACCCGGCGACCAGGGCGTCGGTGAGGGCCTGCGCGCCCCCCGCCGGCAGGTAGAGACCTCCGCGCAGCCGCTCGATGAGGAGCGCCAGGGCCAGGGCGGGGCAGAAGCCCGGGGGCTGGCCGAACCAGAAGGCGGTCAGGACCGCCACGGCCTCTGCGAAGACCTCGCCGACCCCATGCGCCGCCAGCAAATCCTCCACCGGCGTCAGCCCACCGCGGACCGGCGGAAACCACGGGAGCAGGTCCCGCCGGAGCCGGGAGCGGTTCGGCGCGCCCGGACGGGGGACGAGGGGCGGCGGGACGGCCGGTCCGGTGGCGAAGCGGCCCGCCAGCGTCGCTAGGTCGGCCAGGAAGGCCCGGGCTCCCGGCGCGCGGGCACCGCATTCGCGCCGGAGCTCCCGATCGAGGCGGGCGTCGTCGGCGTACAGGCTCAGGCGGTGGCGGGGGAGGATCACCTGGAGCCCGGGATCGTGGCACTTGAAGGGAGGGAGGACCAGGGGGGCCAGGGCCTCCGTGAGGGCCGCGCCGGCCGGAAGGCCCCAGAGGAGCGGCGGAAAGGCGTCGAAGTGATAGGGAGGGTGCGCGATGTCCCGGTACGGCTCCCCCACCGCCTCGCCCGGTTCCAGGATCCGCGTCGGGATGCCGGCGCCGGCCAGGACCGTCCCGCAGGCCAACGCGCCCGCGGAGCTCCCCACGATCACCGCGCCCGCACCGAGCGCCTTCATGCCCGCGCCCCCCCGGGCGCCCCGGTCCCCTCCATCCACGTCACAGGACCGTCCACGTCCGGGGCAGGAAGAGCCGCTCGTAGCAGGTGAGCGCGTACCGGTCGGTCATGCCGGCGATGAAGTCGCAGGCCGCCCGGTCGCCGTCCTCCCCGCTGACCCGCCGGATCTCGGAGGGAATATCCCCGGGGTGCTCCCGGAAAAAGGCGAACAGCTCCCGGATGACCTTGGTGGCCTTAACGAACTCCCGCCGGCTGCGGGGGTTGTCGTAGACCCGCTCGAAGAGGAAGGCCCGGAGCCCGAGCAGGGCCCGGTGCATCGGCTCCCCCATCCGGATGCGCGGCTGCTCCCACGAGTGCGCGACGACATCCTGGACCATCCGCCCGATCCGGGCCGAGTGGGTCTCCCCCGCCACCCGGACCTCCTCCGCAGGCAACTGTGCGGCCGTGAGGAGCCCGGCGCGGATCGCATCGTCAATGTCGTGGTTCACGTAGGCGATGAGGTCCGCGATCCGGAGGACCTGGGCCTCGAGGGTGAACGGCGCCTCCTCCCCCTCGGCGGCGACGCCCGGCCCGCCCCGCCCCTTGCTGTGCCGCGCGATCCCGTCGTGCACCTCGAGGGTGAGGTTGAGGCCCTTCCCCTCGCGCTCCAGGACCCGCACGACCCGCAGGCTCTGCTCCTCGTGCCGGAAGCCGCCGGGGAGCAGCGCGTCCAGGACCTCCTCGCCGGCGTGGCCGAAGGGGGGGTGCCCCAGGTCGTGGGCGAGGGCCAGCGCCTCCGTCAGGTCCTCGTTCAGCCGGAGCGCCCGCGCGATCGTCCGGCCGATCTGCGCCACCTCCAGCGTGTGGGTGAGGCGGGTCCGGTAGTGGTCCCCCTCCGGGTCCAGGAAGACCTGGGTCTTGTGCTTGAGCCGGCGGAACGCCTTGCAGTGGATGATCCGGTCGCGATCCCGCTGGAAGGCGGTCCGGACGGGGCACGGTTCTTCCGGATGTTCCCGCCCGCGGCTCGCTGCGGCGAACGCGGCGAAGGGGGAGAGCGTCTGCCGCTCGTTTTCCTCGATCCGCTCCCGGATGGCCGGCGGCACGACTCGCGCGCTCCTCACACCGGTTTCACGCCGGGGTACTGTTCCCGGAGCTTCTTCATGATCTCGTTCACGAGCAGGGCGCTGCCGGTGAAGAGGCCCCGGAAGCGCCCCTCCTCCCGCCGGCCCACCACCCCGTAACTGGCCTGGATGCCGTAGTACAGGAAGAACCGGGTCCGGTCCAATTCCGCATCGCGGGCGACCGTGAGGGCGAGCGCGTTCCCCGGGACCGCCGTCCCGTCCTCGCTGGCGAACAGCATGGCCTGCAGGCCGCGGGTCTGAAGCGCCTTGAGGCGCGGGAGGCGGGGCGGCCCCGCCGCCGCCGTCCCCACCCCCAGGAAGAGCACTCCCTCGGCGATACCGGACCGGACCAACTCCTCCTCGATGTAGGCCTCGATGGTCCCGTACTCCTGAGCATCCGCGACCCACTTGAGGTCCGGCCCCCCGAGCTCGAGCCCTCCCTGGCCGGGGAGGCGCGCGCCGCTCCGCTCCGCCTCGGTGAGAAGGCGGCCCAGGAACTCCCAGACCGTCTCGGTCCGGGCCCGCCCCTCATCCCCCCGCCCGAGACCCCGCCGCGCCCGGGCGATGAGCGCCGCCGCCCCCTCCCCGTGGATGGGGAACGCCGCGATCCCGTAGGCGACCGGCGCGCTGGTCGGGAGGAAGAGCGCGCTCCCGGAGGGGCCGCCCCGGAGCGCCCGCTCGATCCGCCGGGCGGCCGTGATGGCTCCCTGATAGTCCGTCTCCGGAACCACGATGCCCAGGTCCCCCTCCGGGAGGTCGAGGACCGTGTCCGCCCCGCGGACGGTCGCCCGGACGGTCGCCCCCACCCCCGCTGTCACGCCCCGCGATTCCTCCTCGCCGAGAACCTCCCGCAGACCGCCGAGGCCCACGAGCAGGACGGCACAGGACCGCCCGTAGCGCCGCGAGGTCCGGATCTCCTCTTCGAGACGCTCCTCCAGGCGGGGCAGGCCCGCGGGGGACCCTCCGGCGGCTGCGGCGCCGCTCCCCTCGGCCTCACTCAACTGCAGGGCGAGTGCCAGCGGCAGGGCCAGGGCCAGAAGCTGCGCCGCCTCCGCGGCCACGAAGGGCCCCCGCTTCTCCGCCCCCGCCACCAGGAGCGCCGCCCGGGGCTCGCGGCCCACGGCCACCGGCACGAGGAGCGCGCCGTCCCCGACCAGGGCCTGCTCGACGGGGCTCCCGCGCTCCCGGGCCTCCTCCCCCCGCAGGACCGCCGGGACGCCCCGGGCCACCAGGCTCCCCAGGAAGCCCTCCCCCAGGGGGAGCCCCCTTCCCCCCAGCGCCGCGGCCGGGTACCCCTGGGCCGCCACCGGGACGAGCCGGTCGCTGGTGCCGGGCGCGTGGAGCAGGACGGCCTGCCCCCCGGCCACCTGCTCGGCCGCGAGCGCGACCAGCGCCTCGAGGCGCCGCCGCCCCCTCGCCGGCCCCAGCGCCTCCTGGGCCCGCCGGAGGAGGGCCAGCGCCTCCAGCTGCTCGAGATTCTCCTCGACGAGCTCCGCGTGCTCTTGCTTCGTCCGCTCCGCCTCGACGAGGCGCCGGATGGTCACCCGGAACTCGTCCGCCTGGACCGGCTTGGTCAGGTAGTCGGTGGCGCCGCGGCGCAACGCCTCGACCGCCGTCCGGACGTCCTGGTGGCCTGTCACCATGACCACCGGCAGGTCGGGGTGGGCCTCCCGGATCCGCCGGAGCGCCTCGAGCCCGTCCATCCCGGGCATCAAGAGGTCGAGGAGGATCAGGTCGGGGGCGCTCCGCGCGATGCGCTCGAGCGCCTCGGCGCCGCCGGCCGCCGTCTCGATCGTGTAGCCGTCCGGGGTGAGGAGATCGTGGTAGAGGGCGCGGAAGAACGCGTCGTCGTCAACGGCCAGGATGCGCTCGCCGGCCATCGCGCGCGGCTCTCAGCGCCCCCCACCTGCGGCGCCCGACCTGGCCGAACCGGCTCCCCCCCGTCCGGTCCCCTGGCGGAAGAGGAGCCGGATGGGGGTCCCGGTAAAGCCGTAGCGCTCGCGCAGGCGGTGCGCCAGGAACCGTTGGTAGGAGGGGGGAAGGGCCTGCGGGAGGTTCGTGAAGATGATGAAGGTGGGGGGGCGGATGGAGGCCTGCGTCGCGTACCGGATCTTCACCGCCCTCCCCTTGCGCGTCGGCGGGGGGGTCCGCTCGACGATGTCCGCGAGGGCCCGGTTGAGCTCCCCGGTCCCGATCCGCCGCTCCCGCTCGGCCGCGACGCGGGCCACCAGGGGGAAAAGGCGGGCGACCCGGAGCCCCGTGAGCGCCGAGCAGGTGACGATCGGGGCGAAGTCACAATACTGGAATTTCTCGCGCAGTTCAAGGGCAAACTGGTCGCTCGTCATCCCGTGAGGCGCCAGGTCCCATTTGTTCACCGCCAGGATGAGGCCGCAGCCGGCCTCGGCGGCGTAGGCCGCGATTTTCTGGTCCTGTTCGACGGCTCCGGCGGTGGCATCCAGGACCAGGATGGCCACGTCGCACCGGTCGATGCTCTGCAGCGCCCGCAGGACGCTGTAGGCCTCGACCCGGTAGGCGACCTTCCGCTTGGCGCGGATTCCCGCCGTGTCCACGAGGAGGAAGGACCGGCCGGCCACGGTGAGCGGTGTGTCCACCGCGTCCCGCGTCGTCCCTGGCTCCGGGCTGACGATGACCCGGGGCAGGCCGAGGAGCCGATTGACCAGGGAGGACTTCCCCACGTTCGGCCGCCCCACGACGGCGGCCGTGACCGCCCCGGCAGCCTCCGGCGGGACCGCCGGCTCCGGCAGCAGGGCCGTCGCCGCGTCCAGCAGGTCCCCTACCCCCCGGCCCTGCTCCGCCGACACCGGGAAAAGTCGCTCGAAGCCGAGCCGGTAGAACTCGGCGGCGGCGGGCTCGGCCCGGGGGGAATCCACCTTGTTGACCACGAGGAGGACGGGGCGCTTCGCCTCCTCGCGGAGGATGCGCGCGAAGACGGCGTCGGCCGGGTTCAGCCCCGCCCGGCCGTCCACGAGGAAGAGGATGCAGTCGGCCTCCTCGATGGCCAGCCGCGCCTGGGCCTCGACGGCGGCCGTGAGGGGGTCGGGCGCGGCCGGCTCGAAGCCACCCGTGTCCACCACCGCGAAGTGGCGCCCCCGCCACTCGGCGGGCCCGTAGATCCGGTCCCGCGTCACCCCCGGCAGGTCGTCCACGATGGCCCGCCGCCCCTCCACCAGGCGGTTGAAGAGGGTGGACTTCCCCACGTTCGGGCGCCCGACGATGGCGATGGTGGGCCGCTGCATCGCGCTCCTTCTCTCCCCTCTATCTACCACACGCCCCCCGGCGCCCCAAGGGCGAGCCGGCGATCCATTGAGGCCAGCGGGCTGGCGTGGTAGGATTCCGCAGCCGCCGCTGGAGGTCCCGTGCTCCGCGTCCACGCCACCGCCCTCGTGCTCCTCCTGCTTCCCGCCTGCGCGCCCCCCTCCAGGCCTCCAGCCCCCTCCCGGGCGCCCCTGCAGGCCCGCCTCGTCCTCTCCCCCTTCGCGGACGAGACCTCCGGGGGCGCGGGGCCGGTGGCAGAGGGGCTCCGCCTCTTCTTGCAGGAGGCCCTCGCCCGCGACCCCGCCTTCCGGCTCATCCGCCATCCGGACGAGCGCGCGGACCTCCTCCTCCAGGGCGCGCTCCTCGACTTTCGGCCGGGCAGCCGCGCGGAGCCGGCGGTGCTCGTCAGCGAACTCGGCCTCCTGGACGTCCGCAACGGCGCCCTCGTGGTCAGCCGGATCGTGACGGGGGCGGGTTCGGCGGAGGCCGGGGACGCGGCCCTCCCCGCCTCCCTGCGATCCTGGGCCGGGACGCCCACGGAGCCCCTCCTCCGGGCCTGGCTGGCCTCCGCCCTCGTCGCCGTGCGCGAAGGGACACCTTCGGGTTACTTCGCGTACGACGCGGCCGGAAGGCCGGTGGCGGCGCTCCCGCCCCCGCCGCTGCGCGCCGGTCAGCGCCTCAGAGTCCCGGGGTCGGGTCCCGGCTCGCGGGGGCTCACCGCCACCGTCCGGGCGGAGAGCGCGAGCCTCCGGGAAGGCCCAGGGACGCGCTACGCGGTCATCGGCGAACTCAAGCGCGGGGAGGCGATCGAGGTGCTGGACGAGCGGGGGGAGTGGAGCAACGTGCGGGCGGCCGGGGGCCTGGAGGGCTGGGTCTTCCGGGGCCTGCTCACCGCGCCCCGAGTGCGTCCTCCGGCGCCGGGTCCCGCGCAGGAGCGCTAGGGGCCGGCCGGGATGCGGCCCGGGGGCGCCGGGTCCCGCCAGGCGCCGGTCCGCCCGGAGCCGAGCGCGGCCCGGATGAGGGCGCGGGCCGTGGCCGGGATCTTCACCGCCGGCACCCCGAGGGCCGCCCCGAGTGCCTCCAGGGTGAGGTCGTCGAGGAAGACATCGCGGTCGTGGCGGAAGCAGACCTCCGGGAGGAGGACCGCCTGCCCGAGGGGGCGGCTTTGCAGCGCCGTGAGAATGTCCCCGCCCGTCAGGAGGCCGGCGGCGCTGATCGTCCCTCCGTAGAACGCGTTCGGGACCACCGCGGTCTCGACCCGAAGGCCCCTGATCCGGTTCAGCCGGGCGATCACCGGTGCCAGGACCGGGGCGGCCATCTCTCCCGTCACGGCGGTGACGTGGCGGCCGGCGGGCAGCGCCGCCGGCAGCCGCCCGAGGTGGCCGCCCGCCTCGCGCAGGAAGTGCCGGACCATCCCCACGCCGTTCTCGCGCAGGGAGAAACCCTCGTAGTACGCCGGGCCGGGAACGGGTCGGTCGGCCAGAAGGAAGAACTCGTCCGACGGGAAGACGAAGCGCGTCCCGCGGCGCGCCCGGAAGGCACGCTGCCAGACCTCCACGATGGCGAGGAGTTCCCGGGCCGCTCCGGGCGCGACGGCCGCGAGCCGCGGAAGACCCTCGCGGTGCGCCGTGAGACCGACCGGCACGAGCGCGACCGATGCCACCCCTGGGAAGAGCGCCGCCAGGTCCCCCACCGTGCGCTCGAGAGCCGCACCGTCGTTCAGCCCGGGGCACACGACGACCTGGCAGTGCAGCGTGATCCGGGAGGCGGCGAGGAGGCGGAGCAGCGGCAACGGGTCCGGCGCCCGCGGGTTGCCCAGGATCCGGTTCCGCAGCACGACGTCGGTCGTGTGGACGGAGACGTAGAGAGGGCTCAACCGCTGGGCCACGATCCGCGCCAGGTCGGCCTCCGTGAAATTGGTGAGGGTGACATAGTGGCCCGCCAGGAAGGACATCCGATAGTCTTCGTCCTTGAAGGCGAGGCCGCGGCGCATCCCTTTCGGGTTCTGGTGGACGAAGCAGAAGACGCACCGGTTGCGGCAGGCCCGGATCGTGAATCCCGGCCGCGTCCCGCCACGCGAGGCGGAGCGCCTCCTCGCTGCTCTGGAAGCGGAGGTCGATCACGTCGCGGACCGCCGCGCCGTTGACGGTGAGCAGCGTATCCCCGGGCTTGAGTCCGGCAGCCGCCGCCGGCGAGCCCGGCGCCACGCCCGCCACGACGAGCCGTTCGGTCCTCACGCTCCCTCCTCCCGGCCCGCGTCCCGCCGCCACCCCTGAAGACCCTCCCGCCCCAGCACCTTCACCACCGCCGCTCCCGGCAGGCCGAGGAGCAGGCCCCAAAAGCCGAAGAGGTGCCCCCCGACCAGGACCGCCAGGAGGGCGACCGCGGGGTGCAGACCCACCGAGCGCCCCGTCACCCGAGGGGTCAGCACGAACCCCTCGAGCGTCGCCACGGCGCCGTAGAGCCCCGCCACCCCCAGGAACTGGCCGCCGCCTCCTCGGATCGCCGCGCCGGAGAGGAAGCCTAACAGCAGCGCCAGGTCCACCCGGAGGACGGCGAGCCCGACCGCCAGGCACCCTCCCACGATCGCGCAGACCGTGAGCTGCCCGCGGAAGAAGGCCCGGAGGATTCCGTCCAGTTCACGGGCGAGGCCGGCGACGCGGGCCCGGTGCTGGCGGGGGATCGCCTCCTCCGCCCTGGCGAGGAGCAGCGGGAATTCCCGGAGCAGATAGTAGGTGAAGACGGGAATCACCGTCAACGCGAGCAGGTTCAGGACGAAGGCGACCACTCCGGAGAAGGTGCCCACGACGAAGTCGCGCAGCAGCGCGAGGCCGTGGGGGAGGAGGGACTCCACCCGCCCCATGCCCTCCCGTACCCACTCGGCCGGGCTCATCGGGAGGTCGCGTCCGGTGAGTTCCCGGACGGCCGGCCGGACCGTTCGTTCGACGGCGGCCAGGCCCGCCGGGAGCCGCTCGCGCGCCAGCAGAAGTTCCTCCCAGAGCGCCGGCACGATGAGCAGGAGGGCCAGCCCCGACACCACGAGGAGCGCGAGCCCGAGGAGGAGCGCGGCGGCACCGCGGGTCAGCCCCAGCCGGCCGAGCGCCGTGACCGCGGGGTCCAGCAGGTAGGCCAGGAGGGCGGCGAGGAGGAGGAGACCCAGCAGCCCACGGAGTCGGTAGAGAACCCACCCCGCCGCCACGAGGCCCCCGAGGGCGAGCAGCGGGCCGGCCAGGACGCTCGAGCGGGATAGCATCAGGAGGCGGTCCCGGCGGCGAGCTGCCGGACGCCCACGACGAGGTAATGCAGGCCGGACAGCACCGTCGCCGCGGCGGTCACCCAGACGGTCGGGGCCAGAGCCGGCCGGAGAGCCGGCCGGAGGTCCGCGCTCATGGCCAACAGGACGGTGCCGAGCTGCAGCGCGGTGGTCACCTTCCCCAGCGCCGACGGCGGGTTCCCGAGCCGGCCCGCCAGGATGTACAGGACGAGGGAGCCGACCATCAGCATCACGTCCCGGCTGACCCCGATGATCGCGAGCCAGAGGGGGAGGTCCCCCCGGACGGCCAACGTGACGAACGCCGACGCCAGGAGGGCCTTGTCGGCCAGGGGGTCCAGGACCCGCCCGAGCTCCGTCCGCTGGCGCCGCGACCGCGCCACGAACCCGTCCAGGCCGTCGGTGATGGCGGCCGCGAGGAAGGTGAGGAGGGCCGCGCCCGTGTACCCGTACAGGAGCTCGATCACGATGGTGGGGGCGAGGAGGATCCGGAGGAGGGTGAGACCGTTCGGAACGTTCACGGGGCCTGCAGGACCTCCCGGAGCCGGCGCAGGGCCACCAGCGCCTCCGGCCCGGCCACGCTCTCCCGCGACCCGAACGAGCCGTCCGGCCGCCGCTCGAGGATGCCGCCGCGCGTGAGGAGCAGGGCAGCGCTGAACGCGAAGTGGTGAGCCGGCAGGTCGGGGAAGGGCGAGGCGTTGCCGGCGAGCGCCGCCGCCCGCAGGTCGTCCCCCTTCACGCGCAGGAGGAGGTCCTCCAGGATCACCGCGAACTCCTCCCGGAAGACCGGCTGGTCCGGGGCGAAGGTCTGGTCCGGGAAGAGGCGGAGGCCGCGCAGCGGCCGCGTGAGAAGGCCCTCGACGGCCCCCCGGTAGGGGGAGTCCTCCAGGTCCGCCGCGAAGGGGTAGGCCATGGCGGGCTCCGGCGGCCGCCGGGCCACCTCCGGCAGGGTGAGCCAGCCGACCTCCTCCACCAGTAACGCCGCGAGTTCCCCCCGGGTCACCTGTCCCTTCAGCGCAACGCGCTTCGCCGTCTCGCTCACGGGCGCGGCCCGCTGGATCATCTCGAGGGCGCGGATCTCCTCCACCGCCTCCTCCTGCTCGCCCCGGTCGAGGGCCAGCGCCTGCCGGAGGAGGGCCGCCGCCCGGTCGAAGGCGAAGGCCGCCTTGTACGCGCGCCCCATGGCCAGGAGGAGTTCCGGATCGCGCGCGCTCTTGCTGCGCCCGGCCTCGAACTCCCGCTCCGCCTGCTCCACCCAGTTCGGCGGCCGCAGGAGCGTGAGCACCTCGATTGCCGCCGCGTGCACCGGGACGCCGTTCCGCTGCCGGGCCTCGCCCAGGGCAGCCAGCGCGCCGCCGGCATCCCCGAGGTGCGCCTTCGCCAGCGCGATTCCGAGGTAGGCGGGGAC
>JACPAU010000255.1 GCA_016180705.1 Candidatus Methylomirabilota bacterium | reverse complement strand
TCCGGTGGTGTGGGAGGGGGATAGCGGGCGCTTCCCGCTACCTCCTATCCCGATCGTCGGTCGAACGCTACGCGCTGCGCGGCTGGCGCCGGCCGCTAGTGCACGCCCGAGCCCGGGCCGAAGCCGGTGGTGCCGACCAGGCCGAGGGAGTAGGCGCTCTCGTTGTGCTGGCTCAGGTCCAGGCCCATCACCTCGTCCTCCTCGTGGAGCCGCAGGCCCATCACGGCATCCACCACCTTGAGGAGGATGAGCGAGCCGATGAACGCGAAGAGCCAGGTCGCGAGGACCGCGACGGCCTGGATGCGCAGGAGGTCCGGGTTGCCGAAGAAGGCCCCGTTGGCACCGGCCTCGTTGATGGCCTTCGAGGCGAACAGCCCCGTGGCCAGCGCGCCCCAGGTCCCGCCGACCCCGTGGACACCGACCACGTCGAGGGAGTCGTCGTAGCCGAGCGTCGTCTTCAGGTTGCAGGCGTTGTAGCAGAGGAACCCCGCGCCCCCCCCGATGACGAGGGCGGAGAGGGGGCCGACGAAGCCCGAGGCCGGCGTGATGGCCACCAGGCCGGCCACGGCCCCGCTGGCCGCGCCGAGGACGGTCGGCTTGCCGCGGGCGATCCACTCGCTGAGCATCCAGCCGAGCGTGGCGGCCGCCGTCGCGATGTGGGTCACCACGAAGGCGCTGGTGGCCAGACTGCCGGCGGACAGCGCGCTCCCCGCATTGAACCCGAACCACCCCACCCACAGGAGGGCGGCCCCCAGGACCGTGAGGGGCAGGTTGTGGGGCGGCATCGGCTCGACCCGGTAGCCGCGCCGCCTGCCCACGAGGAGCGCGGCCGCGAGGGCCGAGACCCCGGAACTGATGTGCACCACGGTCCCGCCGGCGAAGTCCAGGGCCCCCATCTCGCGGATCCATCCCTTGACCCCCCAGACCCAGTGCGCGAGGGGGTTATAGATGAAGGTGGCCCACAGGAGGGTGAAGACGAGGAAGGAACCGAACTTCATCCGCTCGGCGAAAGCTCCAGTGATCAGCGCCGGCGTGATGATGGCGAACATCATCTGGTAGATCATGAACGTCTGGTGGGGGATCGTGGCCGCGTAGTCGGGGTTCGGGTCGAGCCCGACGCCCTTCAGGCCGAACCAGGAGAGGTCCCCCACGAGCCCGCGGATGTCGGGCCCGAAGGCCGTCGAGTAGCCCCAGAGGATCCACTCGATGCTGATGAGCGCCACGATGATGAAAGACTGCATGATGGTGCCCAGGGCGTTCTGCCGGCGCACCATCCCGCCATAGAAGAGGGCGAGGCCCGGGATGGTCATCATCAGGACCAGGGCGGACGAGGTGAGCATCCAGGCGTTGTCGCCGGAGTCCACCTTGGGCGGGGGCGGTGCCTGCGCCTGGGCGGGGGGCGCAGGCGGCGCCTGCTGGGCGAGCCCGGCGACGGCCACGCCCAGGACCAGGGCGCCGATGATCAGGCTGGCGAACGCCCAACGCGGGACCGGGCTTCGCATGTGACTCCCTCCGGGCTCAAGGAGAAAGAGGAGAAAGGAGATCCGGTGGAAACACTCCCGCCTCCCGCCTGCCAGCGGGAGGAGGCGTCCCGGCCGTCCCCGTTTGCCAGGGCCGTGCCGGGCTGGGACGTGCGGTGTGGCACGAACGGTAACTGCCCGCCACGTCTGAGATGGAGGGTCTTTCCGGGATCGGAAGGGGTGCGTCAGGCCGGCTCGGCGATGCCAAGAGGAAAGGCAGAGGATGCCAGAATGCAGGGCTGTCTGCTCACGCCGTAACCAGCTCCCGGACGAGGACAAGGAATCCGCCGCTCACCTCTTTACAAGGCCTCCAGGCCATGGTAGAAAAACCCTTCGCGGCCCTTCCGGGCCCGGGGCGAAAAATCCGGAGAGAGTGGGAGAAGGAGGGTAGGCGAGCGATGGGTGGATCGGTGGAGTGTCCGGCCTGTAAGGGTCTCAAGCGGATCGGCTGCCCCGAGTGCGGGGGCTCCGGAGGGAGCCTGGAGGCGGGAGGCGGGACCGCGCAAGCCTGGAGCCTCTGCTCCCGCTGCAACGGCAAGGGGCTCTGCACCTGCCCCACCTGCCTGGGGCAGGGGGTGATGGGCGTCGTCCCCTTCTAGCCGGGGGAGGCACCCGTGCCGGTTTCCGCGTTCGTCTTCATCGAGTGCGCCATGGGTCGCGCCAAGGCCGCGGCCCGGGACATCGCTCGGCTGCCGGGGGTGAAGCTCGCGCACGCCGTCACCGGCTCCTACGACATCATCGCGCTCGTCGAGGCCGCCGACCTGGAGGCTTTGGGGACCACGGTCGTTTCCAAGATCCAGGGCGTCTCCGGCGTCCACCGCACCACCACCAACGTCGTCGTAGAATAGACTCCACCCATCCGGTGCTCCTGCTTCGAATTCGCGGATCCGCCGTCTAAGGGGGGAGTCTGTCGGGCGACGAGAGCCGCGTCTCACGGGAGGGGGGGCTTCCAAGACCCACCGCTCACCTCCATACCGGACAGGGGGCGGTGGTCACGGGGGAGGCCCGGCATCGCCGGCGCTCCCCGGGGAGGTGGAGATGGCATACCAGCTCGAGGGAAAACTGCTCGAAGT
>JACPAU010000103.1 GCA_016180705.1 Candidatus Methylomirabilota bacterium | reverse complement strand
AATCTCCGGCCGGGGGCGCTGGCCGACCTCACCGTCCTCTCGGCCGACCCGCTCCGCGCCGCGCCGAAGGAATTGCTGGAGATCACGGTGGACTACACGATCCTCGACGGCGCCGTCGTGTACGCGCGGGAGGGGGCCGGCTAACAGTTGCAGGAAACCCGCACGCGGGGGAAAGGGGGCCCGGGATGGGACGAGGGTGGGCGACGTACCCGGCGGAGGCGGAGCCGCCGCGGGAGGTCCTGCGGCTGGCGGAGCGGGTGGAGGCGGACGGGGGGGCGGCGCTGGCCCTCTACCGGGAGCCGGTGGGGCAGGCCTGGCAGATCTTCGCGCTGCTGCCCCTCGAGAAGGTCGAGCCGACCCCCTACCAGCGGGACCTCTCCAAGCCGCACACCGAGCGCCTGCGGGAGGTCATCAAGAAGCTCGACCGCTTCGTGGACCCGGTGGTGGCGGTGGCCGCAGGGGACGGCCGCTACTGGACGCCGAACGGGAATCACCGGCGGGCCGCCCTCGAGAAGCTCAAGGCCAAGTTCATCCCCGCCATCCTCATCCCGGAGGCGGAGGTGGCCTTCCAGATCCTGGCGCTCAACACCGAGAAGGCGCACAACCTGAGGGAGAAGTCCCTGGAGGTCATTCGGATGTACCGGGGCCTGAGGGAGCAGGAGGGGGGCAAGACGGAGGAGGCCTTCGCCTTCCAGTTCGAGGCCCCGCACTACGTCACGCTGGGACTCCTGTACGAGAGGAAGCCCCGCTTCGCGGGGGGCGCCTTCGCCCCGATGCTGAAGCGGGTGGACCGGTTCCTGAAGGTGGGACTGGCCAAGGCCTACGCCGAACGGGAGAGCCGGGCGGCGAAGGTGGAGGAAGCCGACCGGGTTCTGGATGATGTGGTCAAGCGGATCAAGCGCCGGGGCATCACGCACCCCTACGTGAAGAACTTCGTCCTCGCCCGCTGCAATCCCCTCACCCGCGCCCGGAAGAGCCTCCCGACCTTCGAACAGACCTTCGAAAAGTTAACGGCCGCCCTGGAGAAATTCGACCCCGAGAAAATCCGTCTCGAGGACATCGCCCGGGCGGCCGTCGCCGTGGCCAGCTAGGGAGGAAGATTACTTCGCGAGCCGATACCTTTTTACGTAGGCCCAGAGCTTCTTGGTCATCTCGCTGGGACTCACGGGCTTCTTGCCGAACACGTCCTCCACTGTCTCCTTCCGACCGCCGAAGTTGATGGCATACCCACCGAACGCCGGCTTCTTCGCCATACCCATCCTCCTTCAGGCTTACGGGTGACTGGCCCCTGGCGCATCCGGGCGCCGGTTCCGGCTCTCGTCGCGCAAGCCTAGCAAGCCCGCCGGGAATGTCAAGGGGGAACGCCACGAGGGCGGCCGAGGGGCGGCCCCGGAGGGGGCGGGGCTAGTTGCGCATCGCCCGGACCTGGCCCTCGAAGCGGGCGTCCCGGTCCATCTGGAAGTCGCCCCCGCACTTGCTGCACTTCCCTGCCCAGGAGCCGTCGGCCTGCCGGGACAGGACCACCACTCCGCAGTACTCCTTCTTCGGAATCCGGTGGATGGTGACGGCGACGGTGCCGACCTGCCCCTGCACGCCAAATCCCTCGTCCGGCCACCCGGGTCCGGGCCGCCGCCTGCGCCTACCCGCGCCGCTCCACGGGGATGTACTCCCGGAGCGCCGACCCCAGGTAGACCTGCCGCGGGCGGGCAATCTTCTGCTCCGGGTCGAGCAGCATCTCCTCCCACTGGGCCAGCCACCCCGAGGTCCGGGGGATGGCGAAGAGCACCGTGAACATATCCGTGGAGAACCCCATGGCCTGGTAGATCAGGCCGGAGTAGAAGTCCACGTTGGGGTAGAGCCGGCGCTTGACGAAGTACTCGTCCTGGAGCGCGATCCGCTCCAGCTCCAACGCGATGTCCAGGAGCGGGTTGCGCCCCGTCGTCTCGAAGACCTGGTCCGCCAGCCGCTTGATGATCTTCGCCCGCGGGTCGTAGTTCTTGTAGACCCGGTGCCCGAACCCCATCAGGCGCCCCTCTCCCCCCTTCACCCGCTTGATGAAGTCCGGCACCCTGTCCTTGGACCCGATCTGCGTAAGCATCAGGAGCACCGCCTCGTTGGCCCCCCCGTGCAGCGGGCCGTAGAGGGCGGCGGTGGCACCGGCGATGGCGGAGTAGGGGTCCACGTGGGAGGACCCGACGCTCCGCATGGCGTTGGTCGAGCAGTTCTGCTCGTGGTCGGCGTGCAGGATGAAGAGGACATCCAGGGCCTTCTCCAGGACCGGGTTCGGCTTGTACTTCGGCTCGGTCGCCTTGAAGAGCATGTTCAGGAAGTTCCCGGTGTAGGAGAGGTCGTTGTCCGGGTAGGCGTAGGGCTGCCCCAGGCTGTGGCGGTAGGCGAAGGCCGACAGGGTCGGCATCTTGGCGATCAGGCGGTGGATTTGCTTCTTGCGTGCGGCCGGGTCGTGGATCTGCTTCGCCTCGGGGTAGAACGTGGAGAGGGCCCCCACCGTACTCACCAGCATCCCCATGGGGTGGGCGTCGTAGTGGAAGCCGTCCATGAGCTTCTTGACGTTCTCGTGGATCATCGTGTGGTGGGTGAT
>JACPAU010000102.1 GCA_016180705.1 Candidatus Methylomirabilota bacterium | reverse complement strand
GGGCTTGCGGCCCGTCCTCGTGGGGGCCCCCTCCGATGCGCCGGCGGCCGCCGAGGTCCGGGCGGCCTCGACGCATCCCGAGGAGGTCGTGGACCTCACGGGACGGACGGACCTCAAGACCCTGGCGGGCGTCCTCGCACGGGCGCGCGGTTTCGTCACCAACGACACCGGCGCGATGCACGTCGCCGCGGCCGTCGGGACCCCCCTCGTCGCGATCTTCGGGCCCACGGACCCCGCCACTACCGCCCCGGTGAGCCGGCACGCCGCCCTGGTCCGCCGCCCGGTCTTCTGCAGCCCGTGCCTGCTGCGGGAGTGCCCGATTGACCACCGGTGCATGCGGGGCGTGAGCGTCGAGGAGGTTCACGAGACCCTGCTGGCGCTCTTGCAGCCCTCCTTCGAGAGTGCGGGCCGGCCGCCGGCGCAGCCGGTGGGCCATCCGGGGGGCCGCCCCGCGGTGATCCTGGACCGCGACGGCACCATCAACGAGGAATCGGGCTACATCGGCTCCCCGGAGCAGATCCGGCTGCTCCCCGGGGCGGCGGCCGCGCTGCGCCGCCTCCAGGCGGCGGGCTTCTGCCTGGTCATCGTCACCAACCAGTCGGGGGTGGCCCGGGGCTACTTCGACGAGGAGGCCCTCCAGCGGGTCAACGGCCACCTCCTGGCCCTCCTGGCCGCGGAGGGGGTGCAGGTGGGCGGGCTCTACTACTGCCCCCACCATCCCACGGAGGGCTTCCCGCCGTACCGGCAGGCGTGTTCCTGCCGGAAGCCCGGGAACGGAATGGTCCGCCGCGCCGCCGAGGAGCAGGGGCTGGACTTGAGCCGATCGTTCGTCATCGGCGACCACCTGAGCGACGTCCTCCTCGGACGGGGCGTGGGGGCGCGGGCGGTGCTCCTCCTCACGGGGCACGGGCGGGAGGAGGCGGCCAAGGTCGGACAGACCGCGGGTGCCGTCCCCGACTGCATCGCCGCCGACCTGGTGGAGGCGGCGGCGTGGATCCTGACGCGGGCAGCCCGCGAGACCGCGGCCGCCCGGCCTGCTCCGTAGGAAGGGAGGAGGGTGGGCGGGACCTCGCCGCCCTCCGGGAGGCCCTAGCGTGGTCCCGGTGATCCGCCGGCCCGCGGTAGCGGGGACCTTCTACCCCGGGACGGCCCGCGCCCTCCGGGGACAGGTGGAAGACCTCCTCGTCCGCGGCCCGCGGGAGCGGGCGGTCGCCGTGGTGGCGCCTCACGCGGGCTACATGTACTCGGGGCGTGTTGCGGGGGAGGTGTACGGGGCCCTCGAGCCCGCCGAGGTCTACGTCATCCTGGGGCCGAACCACACGGGCCTCGGTGCGGGCGCGGCGATCGTCACCGAGGGGGCCTGGGCGACGCCCCTCGGCGAGATGGCCATCGAGACCGGCCTGGCCCGGGTCATCCTACAGGCCTCCGAGGTCCTCGAGGAGGACGAGACGGCCCACCTCAAGGAGCACGCCATCGAGGTGCAGCTCCCGTTCCTGCAGCTCCAGGACCCGGTGCCGACCTTCGTACCGATCTGCCTCATGTCCCACGAAATCGCCGCCTGCCGGGACGTGGCTCACGCCGTCGCCGAGGCGGTGGCGGCCTCCCCGAAGCGGGTGACCGTCGTGGCCAGCACCGACCTCAACCACTACGAGTCGCAGACCGTGGCAGAGCGGAAGGACCGGCTCGCTATCGAACAGATGCTGGCCCTGGACGGGCCCGGCCTGCACCGGACCGTCCGGCAGCACCGGATCAGCATGTGCGGGTTCCACCCCACGACCGCGGTCCTGCTCGCCGCCAAGGCGCTGGGCGCCGCCTCGGCCCGGCTCGTTCGCTACATGACCTCCGGCGACGTGAACCACGACTACTCCCGCGTCGTGGGCTATGCCGGCGTCATCATCCGGTAAGGAGCGCGGGCAAGGGGCTGGCGGGCCGATGGCGCTACGCGCCATCTCCAACCGCAAGGGCTTCGGGTCTGGCCTATCTCCCCGTCGTGTCAGCGGTTCCAGCCTTGGCCGTGGCCCCGCCCGCCAGAGAGCGGAGCGGATCCATGGGTAGAAAAATACACTTTACAACACACTAATAATGCGCCATATTCTATGCCTAGAAAGTAACATTGGAGGAGCACATGGCACGCGTGAACGTGTTCCTGAGCGACGACCTCCTAAAGGCTGTAGATGCCGAAGCAGAGCGGGAGGGGACGAACCGCAGTGCGCTTCTTCAGAAAGCGGCTGAGGCCTACCTCCAGGAGGCCCGCCGACAGCGGGAGGAGGTCGAGCGGCGGCGCAAGATGAAGGAGGCCTGCACGCGGATGGACAAATTGGCGGAGAAGCTGGGGGACTGGGACCCCGTCCCGATCATCCGGCAGTTCCGGGACGCCCGGCGCGGGTCGAAAAAATGATCTCCCCGGGGTACCACCGGGAGTACGTCCTCGATGCCTCGGTTGCCGCCAAATGGTTCGTCCGGCAGAACGAGGCGGATCGGGACAGGGCGCTGGCCCTGAGAGACCGGCACGTAGCGGGGCAGTGTCGGTTGATCCTCCCCGAGTTCGGGCTCCTGGAGATCGCCAACGCGATTCGCTACAGCCCTCGGGGCAAAGAGGC
>JACPAU010000101.1 GCA_016180705.1 Candidatus Methylomirabilota bacterium | reverse complement strand
TGGCCAGAGCCGGCGCCACCTTCCAGGCCGCCATGATGAAGGGGAAGTTCCAGGGGACGATGAGGGCGCAGACCCCGATCGGCTCCCGCAGGGTGAAGTTGAGCCCCGGGGTGGCGACCGGGATCACCTCACCGAAGTGCTTGCTCACCGCTCCGGCGTAGTACTCGAAGCAGGCGGCCGCGCCCTCCACCTCGTCCCGGGAGTCGCGGATGGGCTTGCCCACGTTGCGGGATTCCGTCCGCGCGATCTCCTCGGCGCGACCCCGGATCCCCTCGGCGATCCGGGAGAGGAGGCGGGCCCGCTCCGGGAGGCGCAAGGCCGGCCAGGGCCCTGTCTCGAAGGCCCTGGCCGCGGCCCGCACGGCCCGGTCCGCGTCGCCCGCCTCCCCCTGCGGGACCTCCGCCAGCGGTTTGCCGGTCGCCGGCTCGACCACGCCGAAGGTCTTGCCGCTCAGGCTCTCGACCCATTTGCCGCCGATGAACATCCGCCAGGCCGAGCGAACCTTCTGCCCTCTGGACACGGGGAGCCTCCTCGCGCACAGGCGCGCAGGACACCACGTCCCGCTCCGGACGCCCGACCTTCGGGCGTCCGGATGACTGAAGCGGCGATGCGAGACCCTAGAAAAAGGAGAAGTGGTAGGCGATCCCGCCGTAGACCTGGTTGATCTTCAGGTCGTTGTCCTCGGTCCCCGCGGTGGTATCGAACGTGACCTCGGTGAAGATGAATTTGTACTCAGCGAAGACGGCGATGTTCGGGGTGAGGAACAGCTTGAACCCGGCCAGCGCGTGCACGCCGAACTCCGCTACATCCTGGCTGACGCCACCCCGCTCCCCAGAGACCGCGAAGATCGCCGGGCCGCCGCCCAGATAGAAGTACGCCCGCCGGAAGGGGTCCCCCTCGGGCGGCCCGAGCGGGATTCGCCCCATGAAGTGAAAGCCGATGGCGGTGATGTCCATTTCGGTAGCGATGACGGTCAGGCCGGGAGCGACCTGCTGGGGGATGTCGGCCGTGTAGCCTGAGATGTCCAGCTCGATTCCCAGCCACGGGATCGGATCCGACCAGAACCCGATCTTCCCCCCGAAGACGGCCGACTCATCCACGGTGATGCCACTTGCGCTGGCCGCGGGCGGTCCGGTCTGCGACCTCTCGGCATCCAGTGGGAACGTCGCTCCGAGGTAGGCCGCCACGTAGGGCTCCGCGCGCGCAACCCCAGACAGCCCCATCATCGCGAGAACAAGTACCAGGGCGACTCGCCAGCCCCGCATCGTCGCCTCCATTCGAGCGGGATGCCCCGCTCGGCTCTCCCGGGCAGCGGTAGCCGGGGGAACTCTACCACCCGAGCATGGGGGGGTCAATCGGCGCCCAGGGCGCGGAGCCGCCCCCGATATCGAGCGGGCCGAAACAGAACGGGGCAGGAAGAGAACCCCCCGCCCCGTGATTCCGCCGGCGCTTCCCGGACTACTCGATGGGCACCTTCCGCGCCCAGTAACTGTCCGGGTAGCGCTCCTTGAGCTTCTTCCAGCCGCCGATCAGGGCGTCCCGGCTGCCGGTCTGCTTGTAGTCCGCCACGGCATGCCAGTACTGGGCCTGCGGCGCGTGGACACTCTGCGGCGACTCCCGGAAGACCCTGGCGAAGTATGCCATGGCTGCCTGGTACTGGCCCTGGTTGAAGGCCGCGAGGCCGCGGGCTACCAGGAACTCCGGGACGAACGCGTCGGGCGGGATGAACCCGACGGTGCGGTAGTGGACCGTTCCATCCGGATCCAGGCAGAGCAGCGTCGGCGTCCACGTGGGCTTGAAGAGGGCGAGCGCCTCGTCCGTCTCCTTGACGTTGACGCGGGCCGGGACGAACTCGCGCCCCAGGAACTCGGCCACCTTCCCTTTAGGATACGTCACGGTATCCATCTTGCCGCAGGACCCTCACCCGGGGGCGAAGAAGTCCAGGAAGATGGGCTTGCTCTCCGCGCGGGCGCGCGCCTTCGCCTTGGACCAGGACGTTTCCCATGCAATCGCCGCCATCGCCTTCTCCTCCTCTCCTTGGAAACCGCTGCCCAGGCCGTCGCACCCCCAAGTATACGGCCGCGGCCTGCCCGCCGCCAGGGCGTGAAAATTCCCACGGCCCATCGGAGGCGCCAGAGGCGGGGGAAGGAAGAGGCGGCGGGCGCGGGTTGACTGGAAAAGATGACAGGACGCAGGGGCTCGTCTGGCCTGATCACCCGCCGATGGAGGACGGAATAATGGCGGTAGCGGGCGGGCATGTGGGAGCCGACCGACCCGATCGCGACCACCGCCAGGAGGAGGGCCAGCCGGTGCTCCCAGAAGAAGGGAACCGCCAACAGGCTACCGAGTTTCCCCAGGACCATCAGCCCCTTCCCGAGGAAAAGCCAATACAGGCCGATCGCGTACACCTCTATCGCAATCAATCCGACGCCGCTGAGGATGGCGAGGAAGAGGTACGGCAGGAGCTTATCTGCGTCGCCGGCGAACGCGTGGCCCCCCAGCAGCAGGCCGAAGGCGGCGAGATGGAGAGTCCGGAGCGCGATGGAATAGGCGCGCGAGCCCGGCAGAATCCTTCTCTTCTCCGGAAAAAACCAGTCGCGGGACATCTCACCCATCGCCCCAGACCCCCACCAGCCGCAGGCGGCGGGACCCGCTCCAGGAGAACTCCGTGGAACGGGCAGCCGGGTGTCGTCAGGGTCATGGACCTGCCGCAATCTCGCGAGGGCGTCGGCCTCCCCCACCCGGCGCGGCTCATCCATCCGGCATTCCCCGGTTCGACCCGTTGAGCGTCAGCCCCATGTTCAGCACGAAGATCCAGACGGCAGCCACTGCCATCCCCATCGCCCCGACGCCGAGGGCCGTCGCCTCCAGATGCAGCGCATAGGCCCCGATCATTCCCAGGAGACCCCCGTTGGCCAGCCAGAATTGCAGCCTGGCCAACCGCAGGCTGAAGAGCTGCTGCCGGCGGGCGAACATGGGTGGCACCAGCTTGTAGGCCATGCCAAAGATGAACATGAGCAGAAAGCCGTACAGGTTGAGGTGGGCATGGATGAAGATCGGGATCCGTACCCCGAGGAAGATCAGCCCGCCCAGAGAGACACCGAAGGCGAGGTACACCAGGCTCATCAGCACGAAGCGGAAGGCCACCCGGTACAGGGCGTCGAGGGCCGCCTGGTCGTAGAGGGTGGATTGCGCCCAGGCGGGGTACGCCTTCGCCTGCATCCCGTTCCGGTCCCCCCCGGCAACCTGCTGCTATCCGCGCCGGGCGGGCGGGCGGATCGCTAGCTCCGCTTCGGCGAGGGCGGGCAGGCAGCCCTGCTCGCAGTCTTTCCTCTCCGGCCAGAAAGAACACTCCCTGATGCTCGGGGGCCGTCTCAGGCCCACCATGGAGCCAAGCGCAGCCCGCACGGCGTCCACGCCCACCTCCGCCTCCCGCCCTGTTTCGGGACATGACACGACCCTCTTCTTCCGAAAGCGGCGGAAGGTGTCGAGGCCGACAGGAAGCAGGACGTAGAGCGCTGGCAGACCAAGGAGGGTCGCGATCAGAATCCAGGGGTTTCCCATGGCGGTTCTCCTCGCGGTCAGACGTGCCCGTTGGTCGGGGAGCTCGAGAGCGGCCCCGCCTCTTCGGACCATCCCGGCGTCGCGCCAGGCTGACCGGTAGCCCGGGCTGGCGGGGCGCCGGCCCCGGAGACCTCGAGGAAGCGGGCCCGGTAGAGGTCGGCGCACTGCCGGCAGAGGCTCCGGGTAGGGTCCCACGCCGGAAAATCGGCCCGCACCCCCTCCAGGACCTCCGGGGGAAGCCCGGACGGGTCAGGCTCGAAGGCATGCGTGGGGAAGCGGCAAAGGGGACAGCGTTCGCCGGGGAGGGGACCTTCCGCCTGCGCCCCCGGGCCGCCGCCCGGATCGGCCGCGAAGCCCACCAGGTCGGCATGCGTGCGGCTGGCTCCATCGAAGAAGCGGCTGAACGTCTCCTCCGCGCGCACGCCGAGCCGGGGGAAGGCGCGAAGGAAATCGCGGAGCCGGCCGGCGCGGACCGAGGGCGGGACCAGCCCGAGGCGCACTAGCCGGCCATCAATCGTGGCATCCCACAGGACGCGGTAGCGGTCCCGCAGCAGCCGCTCGGGGACGGGATCGGCCGCCTGCCGGAGCCTCGGTTCGTAGCCGAAGTGCGGGTCCAGCATGTCCGCGATGTGGAGGAACTCGTGGCGCAAGAACTGCAGCAGGCTTTCAGATGATGCCAGGGCCTCGGCCCTGAGACGGACGACCACCCACCGCTGATCCTGCCCGCTCAGGCTCGGGCCGGGCGGGCGGACGAACAGCTCCGCCCCCTCCTCCTCCCGCGCGCGGGCGGCGGCGATCCGGCACCCCCGGGTGGCGGCGGCAATGGACGGCTGCTCGTGGAATGCCCGGATGACGGGCCGGCCGAGGCCGAGCCGCTCGAACCAGGCGGCGTGGAGGTCCCGGAAGCCCGCCTCCCGGGCCTCGGGGTCCGGGATCTCGTAGAGGCTGTCCCGCCCCCGGCGGAAGGCCCTCTCCTCGTGCTGGCCACGCAGCGCATGGAGCACCGCCTCCTCCACCAGCGCGCGCGTGATCTGAAGGAGTTGCTCCCCGGTGCCGCAGGCCATGGGGGCGTCCGCCCCGGATGGCGAGCGGAGGCGGAGCACCTCGGGCCCGGCCGCCACGCGAGCCCAGGCGCATTCCTGCGTCACGAAGGCAGCGCAGAGTTCACCCAGGGCCCCGTAGAAGCCGCCCGGGTCCTCCCGGGCCAACCTCTTCCCGAAGGCGGGCGCGAACCGGCCCACGTGATCGCGCAGGAAAAGGCGGGCCGCCCGCCGGGTCTCTTCCCGCATGGCCTGGTCGCCTCGCTCCAGGGCGCAGGCCTCCTTGCGGGCAAGGAAGAGCAGGTACTCACACTCGCAACTGATGTGGTCGATCCGCTCGTGCCCGGCGGGACGGAGGGCCAGGCCGAAGGCCCGGAAGAAGGCTGCCAGGTCGCTCATCTCCTGCGCCGGCTGGAAGGGCGAGTCCTCACCGTACGCCGTCTCGTAGGGAGGGACACGCCCGCGGGCCGTGTGCCCGAAGAGGCGCCGG
>JACPAU010000100.1 GCA_016180705.1 Candidatus Methylomirabilota bacterium | reverse complement strand
GGGGGGCGGGGGGGTCGGCCTCCTCCTCACCCAGCTGGCGCTGCACTCGGGGGCGGTCAAGGTCATCCTCTCGGAGCCGCGGGAGCACCGGCGCGCGGTGGCGAAGCAACTCGGGGCCACCGCCGTGGACCCGATGCGGGAGGGCCTGCCGGCCATCCTGCGGGAGGAGACGGACGGCCTCGGGCCCGAGGTCGTCTTCGAGGCGGTCGGGCACCCGGCGCTCCTGACGCAGGCGCTCGAGTTCGTGCAGCGCGGCGGGACCGTCGTGGAAGTGGGGGTGGCGGACCCGGCCGCCCGCGCCACCATCCGCCCCTACCTGCTCTTCGAGAAGGAATTGACCCTCCGGGGCTCCCACATGCGCCCGTACACCTTCCATCGGGCCGTCCGGTGGCTCCCCCGCCTGACCCTCGCCCCCCTCCTGGGACTGGAGTTCCCCCTCGGGGAAACGCTGGAGGCGATCCGGAGCCAGCGGGAGGGGAAGGGCATCAAGATCGTGGTGAAGCCGTGAGCGAGGGGCCGGCCCTCCTCACCCTGGACCTCGGCACCTCCTCCTGCAAGGCCAGCCTCTGGACCGGCGCCGGCGCCCTCCTTGCCTCGGACGACGAGCCCTACCCGACGTACCACCCGCACCCCGACTGGGCCGAGCAGCAGGCCGAGGACTGGTGGCGGGCCGCCTGCGCGGCGGCGCGCCGGTGCCTCGCGCAGCGCCCGGAGGGGGCGAAAGGGATCGCTGCGATCGGGCTGTCCTCCCAGCGGGAGGGGGTGGTCCCGGTGGCCCGCGACGGCCGCCCGCTCGGCCCCTGTATCATCTGGATGGACCGCCGCTCCCGGCAGGAGACGGACACCCTGGTCCGGGAGTTCGGGGGGGCCGGACTGCACGACGTCACCGGGATGATCCCGGACCCCACCTTCACGGCGACGAAACTGCTCTGGTTGAAGACCCACACCCCGGAAGCGCTCGCCGCCGCCGCCTTCCTCCAGCCGCGGGATTACCTGTACTTCCGCCTGACGGGGGCCTTCCTCACCGACTACACCCTCGCCTCCCGGACGATGATGTTCGACCTCCGGGCCCGGGCCTGGTGGATGCCGATGCTGGACCGGCTGGGCATCCGGCAGGAGCAGATGCCGCCGCTGTACGCCTCCACCGAGGCCCCATTCCGCCTGGAACGGGAGGGGGCCTCCGCTCTCGGCCTCGCGGCCGGCGTCCCCGTCGCCGTCGGCGCGGGGGATCGGCCCTGCGAGGTGCTCGGCGCCGCCGTCGCCGGCAAGCGCGTCATGGAGTCCACGGGGACGGCGACCAACGTCTCGATGGTCATCCAGGAGGTGCCCACGGTCCTGGAGGTCTGCCCCTGCTCCATCCACGCGCTGCCCGATCGCTGGCTTTTGGAGATGGGGATCATCACGACCGCGTCGGTCCTCCGGTGGTTCCGGGATCTCACCGGGCTTTCTGCCCGGGAGATGGGGACGCTCGAGGCCGAGGCCGCCAAGAGCCCCCCCGGCGCCCGCGGGCTCATCGCGCTGCCGTTCTTCATGGGCGCCCGCTCCGTCCGCCTGAACCCGGATGCCCGCGGCGCCCTCGTCGGCCTCAGCCTGGGTCACGGCCGGGGGGACATCGCCCGGGCCATCATGGAGGGGGTGGCCTTCGAGGTGGGGGCCTGCCTGCGCGGGCTGCAGGGCCTGGGGCACGCCGTGGAGGAGGTGCGGGTGTTAGGGGGCGGGGCGCGATCCGACCTCTGGTGCCAGATCAAGGCGGACGTGCTCGGGCTCCCACTGGCCCGCCCCCGGCACACGGAGGCCGCGTCGGTCGGCGCGGCGCTGCTGGCCGCGAACGCCATCGGGCTGATCCAGGATCCCGAGGCCGCCAGCCGGGACTGGAACCCGGTCCAGGTGACCTTTGCCCCCCGCCCCGAGGCCCACCAGGCCTACGCCGCCCCCGCGCGCCTCTTCGAGGACTGCTTCGGCACGCTCGCCCCGCTCTTCAGCCGCCTCGCCGCCGGCCAGCGCTGAAGTCCCTTGCCCCCCTGCTCCCCCCGACCCCGCCTGTAGGCCGACGCCCAGGTGGGGAAAATGAGACTTCCCCAGCCACCGCAACGCGTCTGACCCCCAGCACGTCCTCGGGACCGCGGCGACGCCAGGACCTGAGTAAATTCAAGAACCTGCGGGCAGCGGGTCTCGCGCGCAGGGGGGGTTCTGGCGGGGCCCCCTCCACCCCTCCGGTGGAAAAAAGTAACAGGAGGCACCCTCAAGACGGGCTTGCAGGGGGATCGGAGCCCTAAACCCTTGGCAGATTTGACAGTTCCCCCTCCCGGCCGCAGCCTCGCTTCGGAACGGAAGTTGCAATTCCCCGGAATCGCCTTGAGACCGTGCCCGGAAACCGTCAGGGCGCGGACCGCCCGGGCCCGATCGGAGGCCCCCTTCGGGCTGGGTGGGGACGAGCGGCGCACCGGTTGACGTCCTTGAAGCCCACTGAGGAGACTGTCACGCCCATCAGCGAAAAGGGGCAGAGCCGGCTCTCGCCTCTCTGCCTTCTGCGACCCTTCCCGCTCCCAACGGCTCCCACAGGCCCCGGAAGATAGCGACACCGAGCAGAAAAAGGAGTCAACCG
>JACPAU010000099.1 GCA_016180705.1 Candidatus Methylomirabilota bacterium | reverse complement strand
GGGTGAAGGGGATGACCCCGGGGATGAGCCACTTCTCCCACATCTCGTCGATCTTCTGCTGGAAGAACTCGATGTCCTCTTCGGTGAAGTGGGCGAACCGGCCCTGTCTCTCCAGGTACTCCCGTACCGGCTTGCGCTTCCGGCCGGCCGCGATCGCCTTCGACTTGGAGTAGAAGCGGAGCTTCCCGTCCTCCACTTCGTAGAGGGGCCAGATGCCGGTCTCCACCGCCAGCTCCCCGAGTTCGTGGGAGAGCATGGGATCGTAGTCCCAGCCCTTGGGGCAGGGGTCGAGGGAGTGGATGAAGGCGGGGCCCCCAATGGACAGGGCCTTGCGGACCTTGTTCATCATGTCCACGGCGAAGGAGGCATCCACCGTGGCCACGTACCGGCAGGTGGGATGCCCGGCCGCCAGCATCGCCGCCATGTTCTTCTTCCACCGGCGGTTCATGATCCGGTGCTTCTTCCCCGGCGGGGAGAAGGTGGTGTTGACCCCCCAGGGGGAGGAGCCGGAGACCTGGATGTCGGTGTTGGCATAGGACTCGTTGTCGTAGCAGAGGATCAGCAGATTGTACCGCTCGTGCTGGAGGGCGGCGGAGATGGCCGAGAGACCCATGTCCACCCCGCCCCCGTCCCCGCAGAAGGCGATGACGTTGATGGGCTCTTCGGCGATCTTCCCCTTCCGCATGAGGGCCTTCAGGCCCGCGGCGGTGCCGATGCCGGCCGACCCGGAGGATCCGAGCTGGGTGTGCATCCAGGGGACGACCCAGGAGGTGCTGTAGTAGGTGGTGTTCGCCACGTACATGCACCCCGTGCTCCCCAGGACGACGGTCCGCGGCCCCGCGGCCTTGACCATCAGCTTCATGACCAGGGCCGACTCGCACCCCTGGCAGGTCCGGTGACCCGAGGTGAAGTACTCCTCCTGGGTCACCTTCTTGACGCCCTTGAAGGGCTCGAGCTGCAGTGTCTGCATGGCCGCTACCCCCTGACCCCGACCCAGGTGGTCGGCTTGTCCACGCGCTTCGTCTTGGCCGCCTTGGCGGTCGTCTCCATCATCTCGACCACGTCCGGGATCGTCACCTCCCGCCCCCCCAGGCCGCAGATGAAGCCCAGGATCGGGGGCCGGGTGTCGGCCCCGTAGAGGGCCGAGCGGATCTCGTTGTAGAGGACCCCGCCGTCATGGGGCGACCCGAAGGAGTAATCCCGGTCCACCACCCCGACCGCCTTGAAGCGGGTGAGGCTCTGGACGACCTCGTCGGTCGGGAAGGGGCGGAGCCACTTCAGCCGGACGAAGCCGACCTTCTGTCCCTGCTCCCGCATCTTGCGGACCGCCACCTTGACCGGCAACCCCAGCGTGCCCTGGCCGATCAGGACGACCTCGGCGTCCTCCGTCAGGTACTCCTCGAGCCAGGGGTCGCTGCCGCGGCCGAAGATCCGCTCGAAGTCGCGGTAGGCCTCGGCGATCACGCCCCGGGCCCGCTTCATCGCCTCGCTGCTCTGCATCCGGATCTCCATCAGCCAGTCCTCGTTCACCTGCGGGGCGATGGTGACGGGGTTGTCCGGGTGCAGCCGCTTGTCCCCCCGGTCGTAGGCGGGCAGGAACTGGGTGACCTGCTCCTTCGTGGGGACCTTCACCAGGTGCTGGGAGTGGGTCAGGAAGGCGCCGTCCATCCCCAGCGCGCAGGGGAGGAAGACCCGGGGGTTCTCCGCCACCCGGTAGGCGATGAGGGCGGTGTCGAGCGCCTCCTGGGCGTTCTCGATCCACGTGAGCATCCAGCCCAGGTCCCGGACGGCCAGGGCATCGTTGTGCTCGCACCCGAAGGCGCCGGGGTCGTCCAGGGCCCGGTTGCCCACGAGGGCGACCACCGGGAGGCGTAACCCCGCGGTCACGGCCAACGCCTCCATGGCGTAGAACCAGCCGACGCCCGAGGAGCCCACGAAGACCCGGGCGCCGACGGCCGAGGCGTGCTTCACGATCTCAAACTGGGAGTGCTCGCTCTCGGCCACGATGTACTCGGCGTCCAGGTCGCCGTTGGCGATCATCTTGGCGACCATCTGCATGACGGTGTCGTAGGGCCGGATGGGGTAGGCCGTCACCACGTCGATGTCGGCCAGCCGGCAGGCGTGGGCGATGGCCTCGCACCCGCTGATCAGCTCTTCCCGCTCCCCGGCCTTCACGGTGACTGTGCTCACGACTGTCCCTCCTGCGTCCGCGGCCCGTCGGGCCGGGCCCGTCCCCTAGCCGGTGGTCTCCGTCTTCCGCATCTCGGCGAGTTCCTGCTTGTACTGCGTCACATGGCTGAAGCCGTGCGAGCGGGAAGGCCGGTTCGTGATGACCTCCTGGACCCAGGTGCGGTAGCCGTCCTTGTCCTTCTGCCACGCCTCCCACTGCGACGCGTTGTCCGGGAAGGCGGTCTCGTTCCCCATCGTGATGCAGTTCTACTTGGTGCACTTCTCGAAGTCCACCACCGGCTGCATCGTCCGGGTGCTGAACTTCTTGAAGGTGGGGTTCCGCCCGGGCCGGTAGCCCCCATCCCAGCCCTCGACCTGCTCCCGCACCGGGATGGCCGGGATGACCAACCCTTCCTTCATCTCTTGCCACTTGGGCATCTCGAAGGTGTAGGGGGTCTCCGGGTTCCCGGTCCCCGGCGCCACGGGGTGCTTCTGGGTCCGCTCGTAGGACTTGCGGGCCGACTTGACCTTCAGTTCGTCCCCCCACTCCTCCAGGATCGCCTGCTCCACCGAGCCGATCCCCACGAGGTGCGGCGCGACCTTGGCGACCGCCCCGAGGACCCGCACGTCGGTGTGGTCGTCCTTGTAGACCCAGAGCCCGGAGAACGAGACGGTCCCCTTGACCACGGCGATGTGGTAGGGGACGTCCTTGGTGTGGGCCATGGCCAGGAGGGCGTCCGGCTCCTCCATGGAGGTGACCACGAGGGCCCCGTCCTTCTTGAGGAGCTTGTTGATGGGCTGGAGCCCGTACCAGGCCCAGGACTCCACCCCCTTGCAGAGGGTGTCGTCCACCGCGATGCTGACGTCGGTCTCCCGGGGCTCGTACTGGGCCATGCTGATCTGGAGCTCTTCCTGGGTGTCGGCCACGATGGCGAACTGTTTGGCGGGGATCCCGTTCCGCTCCGGGGAGTCGCCGTAGCGCCCGAAGGCGATCCCCCGCTTCCCCTCCTTGACCGCGGCCAGCACGATGCCCCGGCAGATCTTCTGCGCGAGGTGCTTCTGGAAGATGCCGCGGTACACAACCTCCACCGAGTGCGTGCTCATGATCCCTCCTGGGGTCCGCGGGCTCGCCGCTAGGAGCGCGCGGCGCCGCTCGCGGCCTCGCGCGCCGGAGACGAGAAGAGGTTTTCCTCGATGCCTTCGATGTGCTCCCGCATGAGCCGCTCCGCCTCCTCCGGGTCCCCGCGCCGCAGGGCTTCCAGGAGTTCCCGATGCTTGAGGTAGGAGAGGCGGGGGCGCTTGGCGGTCTGCAGCGACTTCTCGCGGCTCTGGTGCAGGACGTCCACGATGGCGTTGACCAGCCGGAGGAGGACGGCGTTGCGCGCCGTCTCGGCGATGGCGAAGTGAAAGGCCGAGTCGGCCTCCACCCCCGAGCGGCCGGCCGCGATCTCCCGCTCCTGGTCAGCCAGAATGGCCTCCATCCGCTCCAGGTCGGCCGGGGTCGCCCGGTCGGCGGCCAGCGCGGCCAGCTGGGGCTCGATGATGCGCCGGGCCTCGAAGAGTTCCGCCTGGCTCCGCTTCTCGTGGAAGAGGGCGGACGCCATCGGTTGGATCAGCGACTCGATGGCGGGGGTGGAGAC
>JACPAU010000098.1 GCA_016180705.1 Candidatus Methylomirabilota bacterium | reverse complement strand
CGCTCTTGGCCGCGGCGAGCCCCCAGGCGAAGACGCGGCGGAGCGGGGTCCCGCGCGCCTGCCCCTCCGCCATGATCTTCGCCCGCAGCCGCTCGTAGAAGAGCGGGACGCCGATCATGACGGTCGGGCGGACCTCGCGGATGTTCCCGGCAAGGGCCTCGAAGGACTCGGCGAAGGCGACGACCCCCCCGCACAGCAGGACCAGGTAGGTCCCGGCGATCCGCTCCAGGACGTGGGAGAGAGGGAGGAAGGAGAGGGCGACGTCGCTCGGGCCGAGGGGGGCCATCCCCTTCAGCGCGGCGAGGTTCGCGACCAGGTTGCCATGGGTCAGCATCACCCCCTTCGGCTCCCCCGTGGTTCCCGACGTGTAGATGAGGGTGGCGAGGTCCTCGGGCCGCGGCTCCTCTCCGGGGGGCGGGGCGCCTTCGTGCTTCAGGAGATCACCCAGCATCCGGTCGCCCGGCCGCGCGGCGGGGGGCTCGAAGACGACGACGGCGGGGGGCCGGGCGAGCCACGAGGGACGCCCGACCTTGTCCCGCTGGATGGCTGTGGAGGCGAAGACCACGTGGGCGCCGGCGTCTCGCAGGATCCCCTGGACCTGGGCTGCGGGGAGGGTCGCGTGCAGCGGCACGCTGACTGCGCCGAGCCGGACCAGGGCGTAGTCCGCGAACAGCCACTCGGGGCGGTTCTCCGAGAGGATGGCGACGCGATCCCCGCGCCGGACGCCCAGCGCCGGGAGCGCGGCGGCGAGGGCCTCGCCCTGCCGGGCGAACTCCCCCGCCGTGATGTCCCGGTAGACGCCCGCCCGCTTGACCCGCAGCAGCGCGGCGTCAGCGGGACGGGCAAGGGCCTTTCGGTAGGTCTCCAGCAGCGTCACCGGCACCGGCCTCCTCCCCGGCCCCGAAGCGCACAGGCCGGGGACCGACGATGATCGGCTCCGCCATCACCTCGGCACCCGGCCTGCGCCTCTTCCCCGTCCCCGGATCGTGCCTCGGTCAGGTCCACCCCCGTCCGTTCTCTGTGGTGCGGGCCGCCTCTGCCCCCCGCGGTGATGACGGAGGAACCAGCCTAAGTATAGGCTATCCGGGCTCTTTCACCAAACCGGGCGTCCTGACCCTATAGACGAGCAAGGAGGGTGCCAGGATTCGGCCGGGAAGGGGGGCCATCCGACTGCCGGCACAGCCTGCCGGAACTTACCGGAAATGGTGTATACTGCCCGGCACCGAGCCGGGGTGCCCGTGCCGCCATCGGGGCCCCGGCCGGGCTTACGGGAGCGTTCGGTAGTGCTGTCGGGATTCAGGACGCCTGCCCGGGAACCGTCTGAGAGACTGCTGGGGGAGTCGGGATGGGGGGGACGGCCGGGCGGGGGGTCCTGCTGCGCTTCAGCGCCGCCGCGCTGCTGTTCTGGGCCTCCCTCTACGTCTATATCCCCATCCTGGCCCCCTACGCCCAGGTCCTCGGGGCCTCCCTCTCCCTGATCGGGCTCATCCTCGCTGCCTACGGCTTCACGCAGTTCGCCCTGCGGATTCCCCTGGGCGTGTGGGCCGACCGGCGCGGCCGGCTCCGCCCGTTCATCCAGGGCGGGTTCCTCCTGTCTCTTACGAGTGGCCTCGGGCTGGCCCTCGCGACCGGGGCGGGGGCGCTCCTCGTCTTCCGGGGCGTGGCCGGCGCCGCGGCCGCGTCCTGGGTCGCTTTCACGGTCCTCTTCGCCGCATACTTTCCCGCCAGCGACGCCAGCCGCGCCATGGGGATCGCGGTGGGGGTCTCCGGGCTCGCCCAGATCGTCTCGACCGCCGTGGGGGGAGTGCTGGCGGAGAAGTGGGGGTGGGTGGCCCCCTTCTATGCGGGCGTCCTGCTGGCGGGAGCCGGGGCGGTGGTCGCCGCCGGGCTGCCCGAGGTCTCGCAGCGGCGCTCGGGGGCTCTGTCCCTGCGCGAGGCGCTGGCCCCGCTCGCGCGCCGCGGCCTGCTCCTGGCCTCAGGCCTCGCGGCCGTGGGGATGTTCTCCACATACGTGACCGTCTACGGCTTCACGCCGATCTACGCCGTCGGCCTCGGCGCCTCCAAGGCCGACTTGGGGATCCTCACGACGGCGAGCATCCTGACGTACACCGCCGCGAGTTTCCTGGCCGGCGGCGTGCTGACGCGGACTGTCGGCAATCGCGTCCTGGTCACAGCCGGCCTGGCGGTCGCGGCCCTCGCCACGGCAGCCATCCCGGCCATCACGGACTTCACCCTCCTCGTCCTCTCGCAGGCGGTGGGGGGCGTGGGGCGCGGCGCGGTCTTCCCCGTCCTGATGGCCCTGAGCCTTCAGGATGCCGGCGCCGGCGAGCGGGCCACGGCAATGGGGGCGTTCCAGGCCCTCTACGCCATCGGCATGACGGGCGGGCCGGCCCTGGCCGGGCTCCTGGCGGACGCGTTCGGCCTCGGCGGTGCATTCGTTGCCACGGGGTTGCTGACCGGAGCGGGGGCGGGCCTCGCCTGGTGGGGGATCGGGAGCGGGCGCCTGACGCGGCGGCGGTTCCGGTTCTACCTCTGCCAGGACTATGTCTTCCTGGTGGAGTACAGCCGGGTCCTGGCGCTCGCGGTGGCCCGGGCGGACGACCTCGCGACGATGGGGGAGTTCG
>JACPAU010000097.1 GCA_016180705.1 Candidatus Methylomirabilota bacterium | reverse complement strand
GTGGTGCTGGGGATCTTCACCAACGAAGAGGGGGCGCGCTTCCAGCCGGCCATGATCGCGAGCGGGGTGATGGCCCGCAAGATCCGGCTCGAGGACGCCTACGACGCCCGGGACATCCACGGGGTGCGGCTCGGGGACGAACTGAAACGGATCGGCTACCTCGGGTCGGCGCCGTGCGCCCCCCGCCCCATGCGCGGATACCTGGAGCTGCACATCGAGCAGGGGCCATTTCTCGAAGAGGAGCGGCTCTCCGTCGGGGTCGTGGAGGGGATCGTGGCCATCGCCTGGTCCCGGCTGACCCTCACGGGGGTGCAGGACCACGCCGGGCCGACCCCCATGCGGATCCGGCACGATCCCCTGGTGGCCGCGGCGGAGGTGGTGCGGTCCATCCGGGCCATCCCCGCGCAGGTGAGCCCCGAGATGGTGGCCACGGTCGGCCGCCTCCAGGTCTTCCCCAACATCCCGAACATCATTCCCGGCAAGGTGATGATGTCCTGCGACATCCGGGACCCCAGCGATGAGAACGTGACCCGGGGGCTGAGCCTCCTGGACCGGGCGGTGACGGAGGCGGCAGCCCGCGAGGGCGTCCGCTCCCAACTCGAGCACTACTGGCGGGTTCCCTACACGCCCTTCTCCCCGGAGGTGGTGGGAGCGGTCGAGCGCGCGGCGAAGGCGGTCGGCTGCCGCCACCGCCGCATCACCTCCGGTGCCGGCCACGACGCCCAGTACATGGCCGTGCTCTGCCCCACCGGGATGATCTTCGTCCCCTCCCGCGGCGGCCGGAGCCACTGCGAGGAGGAGTTCACGCCGATGGACGACATCGCGCACGGCGCCAACACGTTGCTGCTGGCCGCGCTCGACCTCGCCCAGACGGCGTGAGGCGACGATTCTCTGAGACTTCTCGGGATCAGCGGCGAGCGGGAAGGACTTCGGGCGGGTGGTCAGGCGAACTCGCGGCCGAGGATCTCCCGGGCGATGATGAGGCGCTGGATCTCGGACGTCCCCTCCCCGATCTCGCACAACTTCACGTCCCGGAAGTAGCGCTCGACCGGGTAGTCGGCAAGGTAGCCGTAGCCGCCGTGGATCTGGACGGCGGCCGTGGCCGCCCGCATCCCGACCTCGGCCGCGAAAAGCTTGGCCATAGAGGCGAGCTTCGTCACCCGCTCCCCGCGGTCCATGGCGGCGGCGGCCTGCCAGGTGAGCAGGCGCGCGGCGTCAATCTCCGTAGCCATGTCGGCCAACTTAAACTGGATCGCCTGGTGCTCGGCGATGGGCTTGCCGAATTGGACCCGCTGCTTGGCGTAGGCCACGCTTTCGTCCAGGGCGCCCCGGCCCAGCCCGACGGCCATGGCGGCGAGACCGATCCGGCCCCCGTCCAGGACCGCCAGGACATCCCGGAAGGCCTCCCCCTCCTGCCCCAGCAGGTTCTCGGCCGGCACCTCCACGCTCTCCAGGATCACCTGGGCCGTGTCCGAGGCCCGCAGGCCGAGTTTCCGCTCCTTCTTCCCGGAGGTAAGCCCCCGCATCCCCTTCTCCAGGATGAAGGCCGAGATGCCGTGGTGCTCCTTGGCGGGGCCGGTCTTGGCCATCACCACGTAGATGCCCGCCACGCTCCCCTGGGTGATGAAGTTCTTGGTCCCGCTGAGAACGTAGGATCCGCCCTTCCGGACCGCCGTCGCCTGCATGGCGGCGGCGTCGCTCCCGGAGCCGGGCTCCGTCAGCGCCCAGGCGCCCAGGGCCTCCCCGCGGGCCAGCCTAGGCAAATACTTCCTCTTCTGCGCCTCCGTCCCGAAAAGGAGGATATGGTTGGCCGCCAGCGAGTTGTGCGACTCCACCGTGAGCGTCAGCGACCCGTCCGCCCGCCCGAGTTCCTCGAGAACAAGGACATAGGATATGTAGTCGAGCCCCGCCCCGCCGTACTCGGGCGGGACCAGGATGCCCAGGAGGCCGAGCTCGCCGAGGCGCCGGACTATGGGCCAAGGGAACTCCTCCTTCCGGTCGTACTCCCCCGCCACCGGGATGACCTCCTTGGCGCAGAAGTCCCGGATCGTCTCCACGAGGATGCGCTGGGCATCGGTCAACTCGAAATCCATCGCCTCGCCCTGCCGCCGGCGTGCCTCAGCGGGCCGGGACCCCCTCCGCCGGGACGAAGTACACGTCCGTCGGCTTGAACTTGCTCAGGCGCCGGAAGCGCGCCCGGACCTTCATGCCCACCCAGTCCAGCGACGCATCGGCCGGGTTCAGCCCCACCAGGCGCGTGAGGAACAGCGTGTTCACCCCCTCGAACTCGATGAGGGCCAGGACGAAGGGGGTCTCTTTGAGAAACTCCTCGCTCCCGAAGTGGCAGACCGTGAACGTGTGGACCCGCCCGTCCAGCGGCAACTCGAACCAGTCGCACTCCGCCCCGCACTCCATGCAGTGCCGCTTCGGCGTGGCGAACTTGTAGCCGCAGGCGGTGCAGACGGTCCCGAGGAGCTTCCGGTTGGCGAGGCCAGCGAAAAAGGGGGAGTCCTGCCCGTAGGAGTGGATGTAGTCAATGTGGTACGGCTGCTTGATGATGATCGGGGCCATCTTCTTCAGGTCCTTCACGTTCTCGGGAAACGGGACGTTGAAGAGCACGGTCCCCTCGTCCGTCTCCGGGAG
>JACPAU010000096.1 GCA_016180705.1 Candidatus Methylomirabilota bacterium | reverse complement strand
GCGCCTCCAGGGCCTGGAAGCCGTCCATCCGGGGCATCATGACGTCGAGCAGGATCAGGTCAGGCCGCTCCTCGCGCGCCTTCTCGATCCCCTCCAGGCCGTCGCCGGCGGCGATCACCGTGTACCCCGCCGTCCGGAGCTTGTAGTCAATGATCTTCTGGATGTGGACCTCGTCATCCACCACCAGGATCTTCGGCATCGTCCTCCTCGGCGAACCGCAGGGGATGGGCGGGGGCCGCCGGCGCCAGCACCTCAGCCAGGGCGGCGAACTCCTCCAGGCTCAACGTCTCGGCCCGGCGGTTGCCGGCGACGCCCGCGGCCGCGAACGCCGCGGGCAGGTCGGCCGCCACCGGCCGCAGGACGACCGAGGCGGCCAGGGCGTTGCGGAGCATCTTGCGCCGCTGTCCGAAGCCGGCCCGGATCAGCGCGAACAGCAGGTCCGGGCGGCGGACGGTCACGGCCGGGCGGGGGAGGAGGTCCAGCCGGACCAGGAGCGAATCCACTGCTGGAACCGGCTCGAAGGACCCCCGCGGGGCCGACGCCACGACCGCCGCCTCGGCGTAGTACCGGCAGAGGAGGGTGAGGGCACCGTACGTCCGTCCCCCCGGCGCGGCGGTGAGGCGCTCGGCCAGTTCGCGCTGGACCATCACCAGGCACCGATCCACGACACCGCCGAGGGGGAGGAGGCGCCGCAGGAGGGGCGTGGCGATCGCGTAGGGGATGTTGGCGACCACCCGGAGGCGCTCCCCGGGCGCCGGGGCCGCCGCCGGGGGCGGCAGGGGGAGGGTGAGCGCGTCCGCCTCCACCACCAGGACCCGAGGGTCGGCCGCGAAGCGGCCCCGGAGGAACGCCGCCAGGGCCGCGTCCACCTCCACCGCCACGACCTGGCGGCAGGATTCGGCGAGGGCGGCGGTCAGCGTCCCGAGGCCGGCACCGATCTCCAGGACCCGCAGCTCCGGCTTCAGCTCGGCCGCCCGCAGGATCGCCGCCAGGACCTTCTCGTCTACCAGGAAGGACTGCCCCAGGCGGCGGCGCGGGCGCACCCCCGCTTCCCGGAGGAGGCGGCGGGTTTCGGCCCGTAAAGACGCCACGCTAGCCCTGGGGACGGCGGTCCTTCTGCTTCGCCATCCGCAGGTTCATCTGGGCGAGGTGGTTGCGCGGGTCCAGGGCGAGCGCCTTCTCCCAGGCCGAGACGGCCTGCTCCTCCTCCCCCAGCCGGTGCAGGAGGATCCCCAGGTTGACGTAGGCCTCCACGTAGCGGGGGTTGATCTCGATGGCCCGGGTCAGGGCCTGCAGCGCTTTCTCGTGGTCCCCCTGCTCCCGGTAGCAGACCCCCAGCCGGTTGTGGATGTCGGCATAGGTGGGTCCGAGCGCGAGGGCCTTCTGGTACTCGGCGACCGCCTCCTGGAGCATCCCGAGGTCGAAGTAGATCTTTCCCAGGTCCGCGTGGGCGTTGGCCAGCTTGCTCCGGATGACGCTGCTGACCGGCGCGGGGGCACCCCCCTCCCGCGCCTTGGCCAGCCCGAACTCCCGGAGCGCGGGGCCGTAGGCCCCGATGTCGGCGAGCGTGATGGCCAAATTCAGCTGGGCCTCGGTGTAGTTGGGGTTGATGCTCAGGGCGCGGCGGAAGAGTTCGATCGCCTTCTCGGGCGAGTTGCGCTGGCTGTAGATGAAGCCCAGCATGTTGTAGATGTTGGCGTACAGCGGCGTCCGCTGGACCACCTCGAGGCAGAGGCGCTCCGCGTCCTCGTAGTCCCCGGCCTGGAAGGCCGTCGTGGCCCGCTGCACCAGGTGCTTCAAGTCGGTGGTCTCCATCGGCTCCGGGCCTCAGAAGGGCGCGCCGACCCGGACCGACTCCCGGAAGTCCGTCCAGGAATCCCGGAGGAGCTCCAGGAGGGACGGGTTGCGGGTGGACTTGGCCTCGGGCGTCGCGGCCGGTCGGGCCTCCACCCGGACCCCCACCCGTCTGCCGGCCGCGACCGCGAAGGGCGAGTCGGGGAACTCCGTGAGGACCCGATGGTAGGCGGCCGCGGCCTCGGCCTCCTCCCCGCGGGCGCGCGCGATCTCCCCCAGGTAGTAGAGGGCTTCCCCGTCCAGGCCGAGCCCCGCGTACTCGCGGAGCACCAGCGTGAACCGGCCGGCGGCGGCCGCGTGCTCCTCGCGCCGAAAATAGAAGAGGCCGACCTCCAGCTCCTTCTCCGCCAGCCGCCGCCGCGCCCCGGCCAGATGCGCCCGGGCCTCGGCCGCATACGCGCTGTCCGGGACCTCGATGAGGAGTTGCTGAAAGCCCTGGACGGCCCGCCGGGTCATGCTCTGATCCCGGTCCACCCGCTCCATCTGCCGGAAGGAGGCCAGCGCGATGTAGTAGAGGGCCTCGTCGATCCGCTCGTGGGCCGGGTGCAGCTGGAGGAACTTCTGGTACTCGCTGCGGGCCTCGTGGTAGAAGCGCTCCTCGAAGTAGGTCCGGGCCACGCCGAGCCGCGCCGCCGGCGCCAGCACGCTCGCGGGGTACTGGTTCAGCAGGATCTGCAGTTTCTCGCGGGCCTCGACGTAGTTGCCCCGCTGGAAGTCCGCGTTGGCCCGCCAGTACAGCCCGGCCTCGCCGTGCGGGAGCATCTCGCGCCCCCGGGAGGCGCAGGAGAGCCCCA
>JACPAU010000268.1 GCA_016180705.1 Candidatus Methylomirabilota bacterium | reverse complement strand
CGTGGCTGGCCCCCTTGACACCGCCTCGGGATCGACCGATGTTGTAGTTGCGCACCGGAGTTTAGCGATGGGAACGTGGCTTGGGCATAGCCCGAGCCCACCTCTGGCACAATCGCTGGCGCATCCTGGAATCCAGACGCCTTCCGGGTCGAAGCACGGCCCGGAGGGCGCTTTGGTTCTTGAAGGGCATACGACATCCGCGATTCGTCCCCATGTCCCAGAAGATCATTAGCGCAAGAAGCGTGTGGGCGGCGAACAGTGAAGAGCAGGGGAGGGACCGGGCCGGGAGGAGGTGGGGAAGATGGGAGCACCGACCTGCTCCACGTGCGGCTGCGTCCTGGCCGGCTACGAGCTGAGCAAGGAGCTCAACGCCTTTGTGTATTTCTGCCCCAGCTGCAGGAGTGCGCAAGAGAGGGCAGCCTGGCTTAAGGCGAAAGAGGAGATTGCCGAGGCAGAAGTGCTGAGGGAGGCAGCCTAACCGGTCGCGGGTGAGGGATAATGTCTGTGGTCCGGTCCCTCCTATTACCCTAGGTTGCACGTTCCAGCCCTGCCCGGAGGGGCATTGCAGGATTCGCCAACAAGCCCGCTGGCCACATGTCCGTGCGGGCCTTGGCTTCCCGGGATTTCCATCCAGGGGCCCTGGCGGCGCTGGGTCCGGCGGGCGGGAAGGCCGGCACTCGGCGCCTCCATTGACAGGGCTCCTGAGGAGGGATAGGCTCTGAAGACACGCCCGCCGGCTGGGGGGCAGGCAATGACAGCGAGATTTCTGGAGGGCCTCCACAGGGGCATGAGCCGCCTGGGGAGGCCCTTGCGTTTTGAATGGGCGCGTGGCCGCCCAAGCCGACCGTGTCCGTGGGCGGGGGATGCGGGGGAAAGAAGGGGGGGAAGGGAAGATGGAGCGACTCAGTCAGATGACGGCGGCGCCCCTGCACCTGATGGACAAATTCCGCCAGGAACTCTTGACGATTCTTGATGAACGGCGGGTGCCGATTCAGGAACAGCAGAATCGGATCAACCAACTGCGCGAGCAGATCCGGCAGGAGGGGGAGGGCCACCTTGACGCGTTCGAACGGGAATCCCAGGAGATGGAAAAGGACCTCCTCCAGAAGATGGAGCAGCTCAAGGAGATGCGACACCGGGCATCGCTCATCCGGCGTGTCTTTTCGACGATGTTCCGCACGGGCTAGGTCCGGAGGGTTCCCGCCGGCCTCGCAGTCAGGTCTGGCCCTTCCTGCCCTTGTGTCGTCTCAGGGCCGTCAGGATCTCCTCCGTGCTCCGCTCGAGCAGGCTGGTCGGCATCCCGTAGTGAAATCCGAACATCTTCTCGTTGGCGCGGAACGCCCCGAGCAGCTGCCTGCGGGTGAGCGGGTACATGTTGGCGAGGGGCCGCCGGAGGAGGAAGCCCACGGCCCTGGTGGGGATCTGGAGGAGCCAGCCCAGGGGCGGGAACCCGTGGAAGGTCGCGCTCCGGGCAACCGCGTCGCAGTCGTGGAACGTCAGCGAGGGCCAGCCCGCGCCGCCGGTCACCTCCCGGACGTTCTCCCAGGGGATGGCGAGCGAGAGGCTATAGAAGCGGCAGCGGACGCCCTCCGCGGTGATCCTCAGGTGGCTCGGCTGGATGCAGGCAACCAGGAGGATGAGGAAGGTCGGGCCGAAAAAGGAAACCGCGAGGCCCCCGCCGAGCACTCCGAGCAGGTTGGGACTCCGGATGGAGACCCAGAGGAGGGCCGCGGAGGCAGCGAACATGGCGAAGGCGAGCGGGAGCATCCTCAGGAGCTTTCGGGGGGACTGCCGGATCAGGATTTCCTGCTCGCCGATGCGGCCGATCGGTTCGGTCCCCCCACCCGCTAGCGCTTCTTCTGCCCGCCGAAGAGCTGCTGCAGGGCGCCCCCGACCTCCCGGGCCACGTCCCCTGCCGTCTCGATCCCCTTCTGACCGACCTTGCCAACCCCCTCGGCGATCTCCCGGAGGCTCACCCCGAGCCGGTCTGCCACGGCGGAGGCCAGGCGGGCTGCGAGGGCCTCCTGGAGGGTGAACCGGGGATTGCTCACGTCCCCTTCGAGGACGAACTCCACCTCGATGCGGTCTTCCCCGGTCTTGAAGAAGGCGACCAGGGCGGTCCGCGGAACGCCCATGAACGTATCCGAGACGCCGCGGGCCGGCGCGAACTCCAGTTCAGAGATGACCGCCCGCCCCGGGGCTCGGAGGCGGCTGTCGCGGACCTCGGCTTGCAGGTCCAGGTCGAGCGCGCCCCGCCGGACTCGCGTCTCGGCGGCCCGAGAGAGGTAAGGCTGGAGGGCCACCAGGTCCACCGAGCGGAGCTGGACCCCGACCGAGGCGTCGCGGCCTCCCGACTCCAGCCACCCGCCAACGCGCACGCGGCCGTCGCGCTGCACGCCCTTGAGGATGCCCGTCAGCTCGAAGCGGGTCCGGCCCGCGAGCGTCGGGGCGGAGACGTCCCGCACCGTCGCGTCAACCTGCTCCAGGCGCACTCGGAGCGGCGGGGTGGCCACGGTGGCGTCGAAGAGTTCCACCGCGCCCTCCCGCAGCCTGATGCGGGAGATCCGGACCGGCGGGGCAGGTGGACCGGCTGAGGGCGGTCCTGCCGCGCCGGCCTCGAGGAGGCTGGGAAGGAAGCGCAGCGAGCCGT
>JACPAU010000267.1 GCA_016180705.1 Candidatus Methylomirabilota bacterium | reverse complement strand
TGCTTCCTCGGGGACACGTACCTCGTCACCCTCCATCCCTTCCCCGTCCGCTCCGTCGGCGCCGTCTGCGACCGCCTCCGGAAGAACCCGCGGCTCCTGCTGGAGGGGCCGGACCGGGTTCTCCACCTCCTGATCGACCACCTGGTGGACCACTACTTCCCGCTTCTGGACGCCATCGACGAGCGGCTGGACCGGATCGAGGACGAGATCTTCCGCGAGGCGTCCCGCGACGCCCTTCCCCTCATTTTCCGGACGAAGAAGGAGGTCCTGGCCCTGCGGCGCAGCGCCGCGCCGCTCCGGGACATCCTGGGCGTCCTGGCGAACCGGGGCATCCCCCACGTCCGCCCGGGGACCCAGCTCTACTTCCGCGACGTCCACGACCACACCCTCCGGATCGCCGAGACCCTGGACTCCTACCGGGACATGCTGACGAGCTCCCTGGAGTCCTACCTGTCCCAGGTCTCCAACCGCCTCAACGACATCATGAAGCGCCTGACCATCGTGGCCACCATCCTCCTCCCCCTCACCTTCATCACGGGCCTGTTCGGGATGAACTTCGAGCAGTTGCCGCTCACGCGGGGGCCCGTCGGGTTCTGGCTCGTCGCGGGGGGCATGGGGCTGCTGGCGGTGGTCCTCGCCCTCTACTTCAAGCGGAAGGACTGGTGGTAGGCCGCCCTCAGGGGGCGCGGCGGAGCGTGACCCGAACCTCCACGCCCGTCCCGCTGCTGTCCGCCAGCGCCAGGCGCTCCGGCAGGAGGCTCAGGGAGACGGTGCGCGTGAAGGATGCCTGGGCGCCCGTCACGTCCACCGGCTCCGTCTGGATCGCCGACAGGTTCGCCAGCGCCGACTCGGGCCCCACGAGCTCGACGGTCCCCGGGACGACGACGACGCCCGCCACGGCGTAGCCGGCGGCGGGCTCGCCCCGGAGCCGGGCCCGGACCGGCACCCGCGCCCGCCGGACGCCCTCCAGGTTCAGGCGCAGGACGGCCGGGTCGGTCCCGACCACCTCCACCCCCGCCGGGACGTTCAGGTCTGCCCGCCCGACCGGGACGAAGTTCGTCCCCCGCTCCGTGCCTGCCAGGTCCACCGTCGCCCGGAGGGTCCCCCGGTTCACGCCCCCGAGTGCCGCCCGGCTCCCCCTGAGGCGCACCTCCAGGGAGGTGGCGGGCCGCCCGCTCAGGGTGAGCGACTCCGGGACGTTCCGGTACTCGACCGGGACCCCCAGCCCCACCTCGAGCTTCTGCGCTCCCCCGAGGTAGATCCAGAGCCCCGTGACCACCGCCACCGAGCCCAGCTTGAGGGGCCAGCGGTGCAGGAGGAGCGCCCCCCAGGAGACGGGGCCCGGCAGCCGGCGCTCCGTCGGCCCCAGGAGCGCGCGCAGGCGCTCCAGCGTCTCCTCCCGGCTGAGGCCCGACCGGTACGTCCCTCCGGTCATGAGGGTCACCTCCCCCCGTTCCTCGGAGACCACTAGGCAGAGGGCGTCGCTCTCCTCGGTGAGCCCCAGCGCCGCGCGGTGCCGGGTGCCGAACTGGGGGGGGAGGTCCTCCCGGGAGGAGAGCGGGAGCATGCAGGCCGCGTGGGTGACCCGCGTCCCGTCGATGACGACGGCCCCGTCGTGCAGGGGCGAGGCCGGCAGGAAGAGGCTCTCCAGGAGGGGGGCCGTCACCTCCGCCCCGAGGGGGGTCCCGAGCCGGACGACCTCGTCCAGGCTCGTCCCGCGCTGGAACACGATGAGGGCGCCGATCCGCTTCCTGGCCAGGGTGAAGGCCGCCCGGACGACCGCGTCCAGGTGATCGCTGGGGGCCATCCCCCGCCGGGTCAGCCACCGCGCGGGGCTCACCCGCTCGAGGGTGTGGCGGAGTTCCTGCTGGAAGATGACGACGAGGACCAGCAGGATCGCGGTCCAGAGGTTCTGGAGGAGCAGGGTGCTCAGGATCAGGTCCGCCTCCCGGGCGAGGAGGTAGAAGAGCCCGAGCACGCCCAGGCCGGCCAGGGCCTGCACGGCGCGCGTGCCCCGGAACAGCACCATGAGCTGGTAGAGGATGGTGCTGATCAGGAGAATATCCAGCGCGTCCTGCCAGCGGAGGTTCCGCAGCGTCTCCACTATCCCCCTCCCCGGGCCCGCGGCCAGCCCCGCCACGCGAGCCTCGCGGACCCATTGTACCCAGCCGCCGCCCGACGCGCCACCCGCCGGGCGTGGGAGGCGGGAGTTTTTCGGCGGGGAGGCCCCCGCCGCTGTGGTAGACTGCGGCAGCCCGGGGGGGGAGGGAATGGGGGAGGAGCGCCGCCGACACCGACGGTTCGCCCTGGAGCTCCCGGTCCGATGCCGCGTGGAGGAGCCTGCGACGGGAGGCTCCCGGAACCTCCTCGGGCACACGGAGAACCTGAGCGAGGGGGGCGTCGCCCTCGTCCTGCCCACGCCGCTGCGCTCCGGGACCGAGGTGACCGTCCTGCTGGATTTGCCCGAGGGGCCGGCGGTGGCCGAGGCGACGGTCGTCTGGGCGGGGTCCGCATCCCGGGAGGGAGAGGGCTGGCCGCACGGCCTCCGGATCCGGGAGATGGCGCCGACCCATGAGGCGCGATGGCGGGAGTTCCTGGTGCGGACGGCCTCCCAGGCCTTCTCCCGGCGACACGGCCGCCTCGGCGTCCGCCTCCAGATCCTGTGCGCGGTCCTGGGCCGCCCTCCCCGGGAGATCGGC
>JACPAU010000145.1 GCA_016180705.1 Candidatus Methylomirabilota bacterium | reverse complement strand
GAGAGCAGCAGCCCGATTCCACGCCTTTCTCGGGGAGCATCACCATCCCCGCGCCGTCAAGCTCCACGGTCTATTCGGGTATTCTCACTAATCCCCAAACCGGCACCACCGGCGGCGGACGCTACGTAGGCGGCCAGGCGAATCTTACGCCGGTGACAGTGACAATCCAACCGGCGGCTAGTCCATCTCCTTCTCCGACACCCGGTGGCGGAGGGCCCGGTCCCGGAGGAGGCGGCACTGCTGAGCGGAACCGCCACCCTAACCCATGACGACGTCCTCGCACTGGTGCTCGCGCGCGGCAGAGGAGTTCCGGTACAATGAGGCGCCTGAAGGGTCCGGGGGTTCTGCTTGCGCTGTACGTCCTGGGCATTGCGACGGGGGCCCTCGGGTTCACCCTGTATCGGACGTACGCCGCGCCTGACTCGCCCGGAGGATGGCGCGGGCGATTTGACCGGGAGCGCTATGTCGGTCGCCTGACCCAGGCGTTGCAGTTGCAAGAGGGACAGCGGCAGCAACTGGACCAGATCCTGGACGACGCCCGGGGTGAGTTCGGGAAGCTCCGCCAGACCATTGACCCTCAAGTTCAGGCGATCAAGGAGCGGACCCGGGCTCGGATCCGCCAGATGCTGGCCCCCGATCAACAGCAGCGCTTTGAGGCCTTCGTGAAGGAGTGGGAGGCAGAGAGGCAGCGGCTCAGGGGACGGTAGGATTCCGTCCGGGCTTTCCGGGGAGGATGATCCATGAGGCGGACGCTCATCGTGCTCTTCCTGAGCCTGGCTGTATTCGGCGTTTCGGCCGTCCCAGCCTCCGCCCGTGGCGGGTCGGACCGACATTTCAAGAGCGGGCACCACTTCCGCTCCTTCCGCCATGGGTTCCCCAGCGGCACGCGCCTGCACCATCGCCATCCCTTCGGCCATTTCCGCGCGTTCCGCCACCCCCACTCCATCATCTTCTTTCCAGGTTTCATTCTCCCCTCTCACGTCTGCGAGCCGGTCCGGATCCCCGGCCGCTGGGTCCGGATCGGCAGCGAGTGGGTGTGGGCGACCGAGCACTGGGGGTGCAGGTAAAGGGCGGTGAGGCATGGGAACCTGGGCGGACCTTCCGATGAGTCGAGCCGGGCGGGAACTGACGGTGATGGGCAGCGGGCAGGGAGCAGCGAGGCGCCGGGGGCCATGGGCGCATCCGCTGCTCCTGGCCTGCGGCGTTTCTTTCTTGCTCCTTCCCGCCCCGGCCTGGACTGACGTCTACACCTGGATGGACGAGCGGGGGGTCCAGCATTTCGTCGGGGACGCCGGGGACATCCCGGAGCGGGTCCGCGGCCGGGCCCGCCTGTTTATCGTCTCCGCGGGGACTGGCAAGGGGGAGACCGCCCCCGCGCCAGCCGAGGTGCCTCTCGCATCGCCGGAAGGGAGTCCTGCTTCCCCTGCCCCGACGGATCAGGGGGCTTTTGCCGTTTCACTGGCCGAGAGGCTCGGGCTGGCGTATCTCCCCGCGCCGCCCGAGGCGGCGACCGTCCTCGCGCAGCGAGGAATTGTCCCTCCCGGCGGCTGGCTCCTCGGTGGCCCGATCAGTCCCGGGTGGCTGGCCGATCTGGCCCGTTCGCTCCTGGCCGCGAGTTCGGCGGGGTTGATCCCGCACGCTCCCGGGGAGGCCTTCGGGATCCTGGAAGCATTGGCGGCAGAGGTGGGCGTGGCGCTCGTACCCATCGAGCCTCCCCTGCCCCCCCGGCCACCGGTGGTCGGGGTCCCGGCCCAGGGGGTGATCTTCGAGTCGATCGTCCTCCCCGCCTTCCGGTTCCGCCACGGCCGCTTCTTCCACCACCGCCACTTCCAGAAACGGATCCGGATAGAGCGCGGCGAACGCCACCCGCATCGCCGACCCAGCACCGTCTCCCGCAGGACGCCGGCGGAGGACGCGAGCAGACAGTTCCACCGCCTCGGGAACGGCTTCCACCGGATCGGGACCGGGTTCCACCGGCTGGGGAGGCCGCAACCGCAACCGCTTCGGGGACATCGCTGATTGCTCCCCGTGGAATGGCGATGCCTTGCCGTCCGTAGCCCCCTGAGGGTACCCTGAGCCACGGGATCGGTGGCTCGAACGGAGAACACATGGCGCGGCGGATGCTCTGGCTGATCGGCGGCGCGGGCCTCCTGGTGGCCGCGGGGGCGTACCTGCTCCTCTGGCCGACCGGCGACGGCCCCGCCTACCGGACCGCGCCCGTGGAGCGGGGGGAGATCGTCGCCTCCGTCGTCGCCACCGGGACGGTGAACCCGGTCATCACCGTGCAGGTCGGGAGCCAGATCTCCGGGATGGTCAAGCACCTGTACGCCGACTTCAACTCCGCGGTGAAGCGGGACCAGCTCATCGCCCGCATCGACCCGGAACTGTTCGAGGCGCGCGTGCGGCAGGCCCGTGCCAGCCTGGAGAGCGCCCGGGCGGCGGTCCTGAACCAGCAGGCGAACCGGGAGCGGGCCGCGGCCGACGTGGAGAACGCCCGCGCCGCCCAGGAGGGGGCAAAGGCGAACGTCGCCCGGCAGCGGGTAGCCCTCCTCGACGCCGAGATCAAGCTCAAGAGCCGGACGAACCTCTTCCGCGAGGGGGGGATCTCCCAGGAGGAGCGGGACTCGGCCCAGGCGGCCTTCGACTCGGCTGGCGCCCAGTTGGACGCTGCCGCCGCCCAGGAACGGGCGGCCGGCTCCACGCTCCGGG
>JACPAU010000144.1 GCA_016180705.1 Candidatus Methylomirabilota bacterium | reverse complement strand
CGTTCTCGCAGGCTCCTCAGCGCCTTTCGATCTCGATCTCCCACTCTGCGTCCCCGGTCGCTGCGTCGAAGATGGAAACGTCCCCGGACTGGCGGTTGGGCACCCACGCCTGCCGGCCGTCAGGGGTCAGGTCCACGCCGTGGGCCTCCTTGCCGTGGATGATTTCCTTGACCACAACGTCCTGCTCCGTGTCCACGACGGTGACCTTGTTCTCCCCGCCGCCGGTGACGAAGAGCCGCCGGCCATCGCGGGTGCGGACTTGCCCCATTGCGCCCTTCCCGACGTTGGGGATCGTCTTCACAACCTCGAGGGTCGCGGTGTCAATCACGGAGAGCGTCGCGTCCCCGCCGTTGGAGACGTAGGCCTTCCTCCCGTCCTGAGAGAAGGTCACCAGGGCCGGGGCTTTGCCGACCGTGACCGTCTTGACCGGGTGGTAGGTGACCGCGTCGAAGACGCTTACGGTCCCGTCCCCCGGGTTGGCCACGTAGGCCCGCTTCCCGTCGGGCGAGAAGGTGACGGCGTGGGCGATCTTACCTGCCGGAAGGGTGGCCACGACCCGCCGCGCGGCTGTGTCAATCACGCTGACGTCATGCGAGCCGACGTTGGCCACCCAGGCGTATTTCCCGTCCGCCGTGAAGGTCACATTGTGCGGCTTCGATCCCGCTGGCACCTCGGCGATGACTTCGAGGGTCTTGCCATCCAGAATCTGGACCTTGTTGATCGCCTGGTTGGCGACCCAGACCTCGTAGGCGGACCCGGCGGCCCAGCCCGTGGTCCCGCATCCGGCGGACCCCAGGAAGACCCCGAGGGCGACCACCGCCCATCCTCTGCTCGTCGTTGCCGCGCGCATCGTTTTCCCCCCGTTCTCGCAGGCTCCTCAGCGCCTTTCGATCTCGATCTCCCACTCTGCGTCCCCGGTCTTCTCGACGCGGACCACCCGGTGGCCGGCCCCCTCCGCCCAGCGGGGGATATCCTCCACCGACATCGGGTAGTCCACCAGGACCTTGAGCCGCTCCCCGGGGGCCCGCCCCGCCACGGCCCGCTGGGTCATGATGAGCGGGTACGGACAGATCTCCCCCCGGGTGTCCAGCACGGCCGCGGTCACCGCCCGGGTCTTCTCGGCCATCCTCGCCCCCTATCGGTTCACGGGCGCCGAGGGGTCGTTCCCCCAGTCCACCCAGGAGCCGTCGTAGTTGCGCACGTCGGCGAAGCCGAGGAGCTTCGCCACGAACCAGTTGTGGGCCGCCCGGACGCCGGTCCGGCAGTAGGTGACGACGGACGTCCCGGGCTTGGCCCCGGCCCCGGCGAAGAGCTTCTTGAGCTCCTCCGGCGACTTGAAGGTCTGCTCCGGGGTGATCGTGGTCGCCCAGTCGAGGTGCGCCGCCCCCGGGATGTGTCCTTTCGCCTTGATCTCGGGGTCCTCATACGTGCCCGCGTACTCCGTGGCGGTGCGGGAGTCCACGAGGGCGAAGGGCTTCTCCTTCAAGTTCTTTTTCAGCCAGTCGGCTGTCACGATCAGGTCCGGGTTCGGCTTCGCCACGAACTTCCGGGGGGCCACCTTCGGCTCGTCGGTCGCGAGGGGGCGGCCCTCCTTCGTCCACTTGGTAATGCCGCCGTTCAGGACGGAAGCCCTGGTGTGGCCGAAGAAGTGGAGGACGTAGACGAGCCGGGAGGCCAGGAGCCCGCCGGCGTCGTCGTAGGCGACCACGTGCACCGTCGGGTCAATCCCGAGCCTGCTGAAGAGGGCCTCGGCCTTTGCCGGCGGCATCGGGAAGCCCTGTCGGTTGGCCGCCACGTCGTCCAGGTCGCCCCACGCCAGATAGACGGCCCCCGGGATGTGCCCCTTCCGGTACGCCCCCCGGCCTGCGGGATCCGCCTCGTACCGCAGGTCAACCAGCCGCTGCTGGGGGTCTCCCACATGGTCGGCGGCTTCCTTGGTCTCCGCCAGGAGCCGGGGGTTGGCGAACTTCTCCTTGGCTGCCTCCTGTCCCCAGCACTGCGCCAGCGCCCCGGCTGGCCACGCTAGGAGGAGGACCACTGCGGCCAGGGCCACGCCGGCCCGACCGCTACGCCCGCTACGCATGTCGGATGCTCCTTCCCATGAGCACGTCACCGAAGAGAATGAGGGTCGCCGTCCAGACGCCCGCGACGATCCCCGCCGTCGCCGCGATGCTCGACATGGCCAACGTCGCGAACCCGGTTAGGCTGTGCCCCACGGTGCAGCCCCCCGCGATCGCGGCGCCCATCCCCATGACCACCCCACCCCCGAGCGCCTGCAGGAGGCGCTGCGGCCCCGGGCTCCGCCACTTGAACTCGCCGTGCTGCCGCGCCGAGAGGTAGGAGCCGAGGGGGATCCCCAGCCACATGACGCTCGCCCAGCTCCAAGCCTCCACCTGCCCCAGCAGGGCCACCCGCATATAGGAATAGACGGGCTCCGTCACGGAGAGCCCGAACTGCCGCCCGGTGAGCGTCGAGAGCGGCCAGGCCACGAGGCCGATGAAACCGATGGCGAGCCACGTCACGGGCCAGGTCCAGCCTCCCTGGTACGCCACCTTCGCCGGCGTCCGGAGGAACCAGAGGCCGACCAGGAGGGCGAAGCCCAGGATGACAACCCACGGGCTGAGACCGAGCAGGCTGGCCGCCGTGGCCGGCGGGCCGTCGCCGATGACCGCGACCCGCAGGCGCTCCTGCAGGGGCTCGAGGAGGCCGC
>JACPAU010000143.1 GCA_016180705.1 Candidatus Methylomirabilota bacterium | reverse complement strand
GCCGCCCTCCTGCCGCCGCCCGCCGGGGTGAGCCGCGACGCAGCCCTGTCTGGGTATCGGGCGGAGGAGCGGCTCGCCCCGGGCAGAGGGCGGCGGCTCCCAGGGCGCTCGTGATGCTGGTTATTTGGCCCGGCACCCAGTCGTCGCGTGAGCGTTAGGCACGATTCGTTGGAGCCACACTAGCGGGCCATGCAGATCGAGCCCGACGTCTCCAAGGCGCAGGTCATCCGTCCTGCCGTCTCCGCCCTCATCCGCGATGCCTCCGGGGCGATCCTCCTCATGCGGCGGGCGGACAACGGCCTCTGGGGGCTGCCGGGCGGCTCCGTGGAGGTGGGGGAGTCGGTCACGGCCGCCATCGTCCGGGAGGTCCACGAGGAGACGGGGCTCGCCGTCAGCGTCCGGCGGCTCATCGGGCTCTACTCGGACCCGGCCTTCCAGGTCGTCCGCTACCCCGACGGCCGGGTGATCCACTACGTGAACGCCTGCTTTGAGTGCGCCATCGAGGGCGGCAGCCTCTCGACCTCGCCCGAGACCCTCGACCTGCGGTTCTTCCCGCCCGACGCCCTGCCGTCCGACTTCGTCCCGCTCCACCGGATCCGGATCCAGGATGGCCTCGCCGACGCGCCCGCCGTCTACATCCGCTGACGGGGACCGATTCCGAGCAGCCGGGCGGACCAGAGGATGCCCAGGAGACTCTTCGCGTCCAGGAAGCGGTTGGCGAGGGCCATCCGGTAGGCTTCGCGGAAGGGGAAGGTCGCGACCTCGACGAACTCACCGGTCTCGTGGTGCTGCCCGGGAGCCGGCCGGAGCCCGCGGGCGAGGTAGAGGATGACCCGGCCGGTGGAGAAGCCGACGGCGTGGTAGTAGCTGCAGAGGCGCGTGAGGCGCGTCGGGCGCACCCCGACCTCCTCCGCGCACTCCCGCCGGGCGGTGGCCGTCGGCCGCTCCCCTCGGTCAATGATCCCGGCCGGGATCTCGTACAGAGTCCGGCCGAGGGCGGGGCGGTACTGCCGGACCAGGTAGAGGGTCCCCCGGTCGTCCACGGGGACGACGGCGACGGCGTCGGGCGGGCGGATGATCTCCCGGACGGCCCGCCGGCCATCCGGCACTGACCAGCCGCTCCCGCAGGTCCATCGCCCCTCCCCGGCCCTCCCGGCCGCGCCGCGAGCCCCTCCCCCATCCAGAGGCCGTCTATGATACCCTAGCGACCGGTCCCGGCCTACCTGGCACGGGGGCTGCAAGGCCAGCGCCCCGGCGCCGAGAGGAGGCAGGCATGATCGAGTGGGTCGTAGGCGGAGTCCTGGCGGCCGTCATCCTCTGGGTCATCCTGACCTTTAACGGCCTCGTCCGCCTGAAAAACCGGGTCCAGAACGCCTGGCAGCAGATTGACGTCCAACTGAAGCGCCGCCACGACCTGATCCCCAACCTGGTCAACGCCGTCCGGGGCGCCATGCAGTTCGAGCGGGACACGCTGGAGCGGGTCATCGCCGCCCGGACGCCCGGGGAGGCCGGCGCGGCCGAAGGGGAGTTGACGGCCGCGGTCGGGCGCCTCTTCGCCCTCATGGAGAACTATCCAGACCTGAAGAGCAACCGGAACGTGCTGCAGCTCCAGGAGGAGCTGACCAGCACCGAGAACCGGGTGGGCTTCGCCCGCCAGCTCTACAACGACCTCGTCGTCCAGTTCAACACGCGGCAGGAGGTCTTCCCCGCCAACCTCCTGGCGGCCCGGATGGGCTTCCGGGCGGCCGACTACTTCCAGGCCGAGGCCGCCGCCCGGGCCGTCCCCACCGTGGATCTCACCCTCCGGTAGCCGAGAGCGGGCATGCGCTGCGCCCAGTGCGGCCTCGTCCAGCGCGACGCGCCGACCTGCAAGGCCTGCGGCGCCCCCCGCGTCCTTTCGCCGGCGCAGGTCCCGCTCGCGGCCGCGCCGGGACCGCGTACCCCACAGCCTGCCACACGCCTCCCCACCGAGGGCGCGGATCTCTTCCAGCAGCAGGCGCGCAATCGGCGCCGGACGGCCGTGATCATCGGGGTCTTCATCGCCTTCGTCGTGCTGCTCGGGATCGGCTTCGACCTGGCCATGGGGAGCCTCCTCCCCGTCCCGGCCGGCGGCACGGTGCTCCTCCTGCCCATCGGGGGCCTCGCGGCCCTCGCCCTTTCGTCGGGCTCGGCTTACTTCAGCCTCCGCCACGGCGATCGGGCGGTCCTCGGCTCGACACGGGCGATGCCGCTCGAATCCTTCGGCGCGCCGGACCCCAAGGGGCGGCAGTATCACAACGTGGTGGAAGAGATGGCCATCGCCGCGGGGTTGCCAGTCCCGCGGACCTACGTGGTCCCGGACCCGGACCCGAACGCCTTCGCCACCGGGCGCGACCCCGAGCACGCGAGCATCGCCGTCACCGCCGGCCTCCTGGCCCTGCTGAACCGCGAGGAGCTCCAGGGCGTCGTGGCGCACGAGATGGCCCACATCCGGAACTACGACACCCGGACGATGACGGTGATGGCCGCGCTGCTCGGCGCCATTCTTCTCTTGCACGACTGGAGCGGCCGTCTGGCCCGCATCGGCCCCGTGCGCGCCGGGGGGCGGAGGGGTCGCCGGGCCGCGGCCCCATTCCTGCTCCTCTGGTTCCTCCTGGTCCTCCTGGCCCCCATCCTCGGCCGCCTGCTGGCGATGGCGGTCTCCCGGACCCGGGAGTTCCAGGCGGACGCGACCGCGGCGGAGCTCACCCGCAACCCGCTCGGCCTGGCCGGCGCCCTCCGCAAACTCGAGGAGGCCTCCGAGCCGACCCGCAGCATCCACCGGGGCGTCGCCCACCTCTGCATCGTGGATCCCCTGGGCCTGAAGGTGGGGCTCCGGGAAGGCTTTTGGGCCGACCTGTTCGCCACGCACCCCCCCCTCGCGACCCGCATCGCCCGCCTGGAGGCGATGGCGTACCAGGCCGGCGCGCGCTCCTGACCCCCGCGCAATCCTCCCGCTACCGCCGCCGCCCCGCCTCGGGTATCATGGGAAGACGGCGCCGCGTCGGTTCGCCGCGCCGCCGCGACGGGAGGGAAGGGTCCATGGCCCGACCGAAGCCCAAGCCGGCGCCGCCCCCCGTTCCTCCCCCCGTGACCCTCACGGTGGACCGCCTCGTCTTCCGGGGCGATGCACTGGGGAAGGGGGCGGACGGCCGGACCGTCTTCGTCCCGTTCGTCGCGCCGGGGGAGACCGTCCGCGTCCGCATCGTGGAGGAGCGGCAGGACTACCAGCGGGCCGCTCTGGTCGAGGTGGCCACGCCCTCTTCGGAGCGGCGGACAGCGCCCTGCCGTCACTTCACGGTCTGCGGCGGCTGCCAGTGGCTGCACCTCGAGGAGGGGGCGCAGCAGCACTGGAAGGAGCGGATCCTCCGGGAGCACCTGCAGCGGAGCGCGCGGCTTCCGGCGGCGCCGGTTCGGCCGCTCCGGGTTGCCGTCCCGCCTCTCGGCTACGGCTGGCGGGCGCGACTGCACGTGGCCCGCGTCGGAGACCGCTTCCACCTGGGCTACCCCCGGGCGGGGTCGCGGCAGGTGGAAGACCTCACGGCCTGCCCTCTGCTGGCCCCACCGCTGAACCAGGTCCTCGCGGGGCTCCGGGCGATGGGGTCGGACCTGCTCCGGGCCTTCCCGGGCCTGCGGGAGGTGCACCTGCAGGGGAGCGAGACGACGGGCCGTCTCCTCTGCACCTTCCTCCTGCCGCCGGGCGGGCGCGTGCCGCCGCTCCGGCCGCTCTTCGATCCTCTGGCCGCGGCGGCCCCGGGTCTCGTGGGGCTCTGCGTCCAGGAGGAGACGGCGGAGGGCTGGCG
>JACPAU010000142.1 GCA_016180705.1 Candidatus Methylomirabilota bacterium | reverse complement strand
CTCCCGGCGGATGTGCTGCTCCCGGGTCGAGAGGGTGAGGACGTAGCCCACCCGGCCGTCCCGGTCCTCGGTCTGGCCGACCAGCCGCCCCGGCATGCTGCGGATGTACCGCTCCCTGGTGGCGAAGAAGCCGAGGTAGGGCCCGCCAAAGGAGATGGGGTTCCCGAAGGCCTGCCCCTCCGCGACGACGATGTCGGCCCCGAGCTCCCCCGGTGGAGCCAGGAGGCCCAGCGAGACCGGCTCGGCCACGGCCACCACGGCCAACCCCCCCTTCGCGTGGGCGGCGGCGGCGGCCGCGGCCACGTCCTCCACGACCCCGAGAAAGTTGGGGGACTGCACGGCGACGCAGGCCGTCTGGTCGGTCACGGCGGCCCGGAGGAGCTTGAGATCGGTCCCGCCCCCCTGCGCGTAGGGGACCTCTCGGATCCGGATCCCCAGGGGCGCCAGGTAGGTCCGGGCGACCTGCCGGTACTCCGGGTGGACGGTTCGGGCCACGACCACCTCCTCCCGCCCGGTCGCCCGCTGCGCCATCAGGACCGCCTCGGCCAGCCCCGAGCCCCCGTCGTACATGGAGGCGTTGGCCACCTCCATCCCCGTGAGCTGGCAGACGAGGGTCTGGTACTCGTAGATCCCCTGCAGGGTGCCCTGCGAGATCTCCGGCTGGTACGGCGTGTAGGCGGTCAGGAACTCGCCCCGGAGGAGGAGGTGGTTCACGAAGGCGGGGGCAAAGTGGTGGTAGGCGCCGGCCCCGAGGAAGGAGGCGTAGGAGTCCACGTCGGCATTCTTGGCCGCCAGGCCCTTGAGGTGCCGCATCAGGTCCGCCTCGGAAAGGGCGGGGGGGAGCCGGAGGTTCCCCTTCACCCGGACCGACCGGGGGATGTCGGCGAAGAGGTCTTCCACCGACTGGACGCCGATGGCGCTGAGCATCTGGCGGCAGTCGGCTTCGGTGTGCGGGATGTAGCGCATCACTTCGCTCCTCGCTCGAGGTAGGCCGTGTACTGCTGCGCGGTCATGAGGTTGTCCAGCTCCTTCGCGTTGCGGAGCTTCACCACGATCATCCAACCCTTGCCGTAGGGATCCTGGTTGACGAGCTCCGGCTGCTTCTCCAGGGCCGTGTTGATCTCCACCACCTCCCCGCTCACCGGGCAGTAGAGGTCGGAGACGGCCTTCACCGACTCCACGACGCCGAAGGCCTCCATCTGCCGGAGCGACCGCCCCGACTTCGGCAGCTCGACGAAGACCACGTCCCCGAGCTGGTCCTGGGCGTAGTGGGTGATCCCGACGCGCCCCTTGTCCCCTTCGACCTTGATCCACTCGTGCTCGCGCGTGTACTTCAGGCCCTCGGGGTTCGTCATGCACACCTCCCGCGGATGACGGCTCGTGGCGGCCCGGCCGCCGCCGGATGGCGGTCGCTATGTCCTGGGACGCTTGTAGAAGGGGGTCGGGACCACGCGGGCCCGGACGGGCTGCTCCCGGATGAGGACGTCGAACTCGGTGCCGACGGCGCTGAAGGGGGTCTGGACGTACCCGAGGCCGATGGCCTTCCCGAGGAAGGGCGCGGGCCCGCCGCTGGTCACCTCCCCGATGGGCCGGCCCTCCTTCACGATCTTGTAGTGGGAGCGGGCGATGCCCCGGCCCACCATTTCGAAGCCGGCGAGCTTGCGCGCGACCCCCTCGGCCTTCTGTCGGGCGAGCGCCTCGCGCCCCAGGAACTCCCCCTTCTCCCACTTGACGATCCAGCCCAGGTCCGCCTCCAGGACCGTGTGCCGGTCGTCAATGTCGTTGCCGTAGAGGGCCATCTTGGCTTCCAGGCGGAGCGTGTCCCGCGCCCCGAGGCCGCAGGGCAGGAGCCCGGCCCCCTTGCCCCGCTCCAGGAGGGCGTTCCAGAGCCCCTCGGCCTGCGGGGCCGGCAGGTAGATTTCGAAGCCATCCTCCCCCGTGTAGCCGGTGCGGGAGATGCGGGCCTCGATTCCGGCCACGCGGCCGGCGGTGAACCAGTAGTACTTGAGGGCCTTGAGGTCCACCGGCGTCAAGGGCTGGAGGATCTCCGCCGCCTTCGGCCCCTGCAGCGCGAGCAGCCCGGTCTCGTCGCTGAGGTCGGTGGCCGTGGCCCGCCCCGTGAGGTGCTCCCGGATCCAGGCGAAGTCCTTCGGGATATTCGCCGCGTTGACGGTGAGCATGAATTCGCTGCCGGCCAGCCGGTACACGGTGAGGTCGTCCACGAAGGTGCCGTTGGGGTAGGTGAGGGCAGCGTACTGCACCTGGCCGGTCCCCAGACGGGAGGCGTCGTTGGTGATGAGGCGCTGGAGCGCCGGCAGGGCCTCGGGGCCGGCGATGAGGAACTCCCCCATGTGGCTCACGTCGAAGAGCCCCGCCGCCGTCCGGACCGCCCGGTGCTCCTCCAGGATGCCGGAGTACTGGACGGGCATGTCCCACCCGCCGAAGGGGACCATCTTCGCCCCCATCGCCCGGTGGGCCTGGTTCAGTGGCGTTCGCTTGAGGGGGGCCTCGGGCGCGCTCATGGGCGATCCTCCCGGCAGGCGATGCCGGCTGCTCCCCCGGCGCGGGTGCGGGGCCCCGGGCACGGCCCCGGCGAGGGAAGAACCTCAGGGGCGGCCTCCGGGCCGTCGAAGAACTCCGGCGTGTCGTGAAGGGGGGAAACTCGGGAAATGCCGGCGCTCATGTTCAGACAGTGTGACGCGTTTGTCAAGACCAAAACTCG
>JACPAU010000141.1 GCA_016180705.1 Candidatus Methylomirabilota bacterium | reverse complement strand
GAGGCCCGTGATCCGCCGCTCGGTGAGGAGTGCGCGGCTCTCGTCGATCTGCCGGGGATCGATGGCCGGCCCGAGCGTGGCCCCGTAGTGGCGGATCTTCCCCTCCGCCTTCAGGGCGTCCAGGGCGGCGAACAGGTCGTCCCGCCGGATGGCGTCCATCCGGGGGTTGTGCAGTTGGTAAAAGTCGATCCGGTCGGTCTCGAGGCGCTTCAGGCTCTCCTCGCAGGCGAACCGGACGTACTCAGGCGTCCAGTTCTGGGGGAGCTCCTTGTGGCCGCTCCGGTCCGAGGTGTCGGCGTGATAGAAGTCGTACCCGAGCTTGGTGCTGATGACAATCTGGTTCCGCGTGTCCTTCAGCGCCTTGACAAGGATCGTCTCGCCGAGGCCGTTGCCGTAGGTGTCGGCGGTGTCGAAGTAGGTGATCCCGAGCTCGTAGGCCCGTTTCAGGAGCCGCACCCCGACCGCCTCGTCCTTGATCCCCCACCAGGTGGTGCTCACGGTCCAGACCCCGAAGCCCACCTCGGAGGCGGTGAGGTCCGTGTTCCCGAACCGGCGATACTTCATCATCGGCTTCTTTTCCTCCTGCGGCCGCCCTCCGAGCCGGGGGGCGGGTCGGACCGGCGCGGATCATACCATGCCCGGCCGGCCCCGTCGAGGGACGCGCGCTCCCGCTGGCCGTGGCGGTCGCCGGGACGGGTCGACGCCTAGGCGCCGCCGGCCCGCCGGACGGCGGCCTCCAGGGCCCGCCGCGCCATGACCGTGACGAGGTGTGCCCGGTACTCCGCGGAGGCCACCAGGTCCTCCAGGCACGTGAGGCCGTCGGCTGCCTTCGCTGCCGCCGCGGCGATCCGATCGGCTGTAGCCGGCCCCCCCTCGAGCGCCGCCTCGGCGGCGGCCGCGCGCGACGGCTTCGCCGCGGCGCCGGTGATCCCGATCCGGGCCCGGCGGACGCTCCCCTTCTCCAGGGTGACGGCAGCCGCCACGCCGGCGACCGCGAAGCGGGAAGCGGGGTGCGGGAACTTGGCGTAGGCGCTCCCGGTCCCGGCCGGCGGCGCGGGGAGACGGACCTCGGCGATGAGTTCTCCGGGGCCGAGCGCCGTGGTGAGCATGTCCACGAAGAACTCGGCCGCGCGAATCGTCCGCTCTCCCTTGGGACCGAGCACCCGCGTCTCAGCCTCGAAGGCCAGGATCGGGGCCGGGTAGTCCGCCGCCGGGTCGGCGTGGGCCAGGCTTCCCCCGAGGGTGCCACGGTGCCGGACCTGGGGGTCGCCGATGAGGCCGGCCGCCTCGCCCAGCGCGGTGAAGCGGCGGCGGATCACGTCGGAGGCGGCGATCGCCGCGTGGGTCGCCATGGGGCCGATCCGGACGGCCCCGTCCGCCTCGCGGATGGCGGCCAGTTCCGGGATTCGCCCCCTCGCCCTTGGCTGCCAGGAGGGCCACCGCCTCCTGGAGGGTCCGCGGCCGGTGGTACTCGAACGCCGCCGGGATCATCGCCGTCCCTCCTTGGCGCCCCGGATGGCGCGCCAGATCTTCTCGGTCGTGAGAGGCATATCGAGTTCGCGGATCCCCAGGGGCGAGAGGGCATCGAGCACCGCGTTGACCACGGCCGGGGTCGCCGCGATGGTTCCCGCCTCTCCCACGCCCTTGACCCCCATCGGGTTGACGGGCGACGGGGTGACCGTCCGATCGGTCTCGTAGGAGGGCAGGTCCTCCGCCTTCGGGACCGCGTAATCCATCAGGGAGCCCGTGAGCAGTTGCCCGTGCTCGTCGTAGACCGCCTGCTCGTAAAGGGCCTGCCCGATCCCCTGGGCGATGCCGCCGTGGATCTGCCCGTCCACGAGGAGCGGGTTGATCACGTTGCCGCAGTCGTCCACCGCCACGTACCGCTCGAACTGCACCTTCCCGGTCTCCGGGTCCACCTCCACCACGGCCACGTGGGTGCCGAAGGGCCAGGTGAAGTTGGACGGGTCGAAGACCGTGCTGGCCTCGAGGCCCGGCTCGATCTCGGGCGGCAGGGGGGTGGCCAGGTGCGCCGCTCCCGCCACCTCGCCTAGGGTCTTCGCCCGGCTCGGGTCACCCTGGACCGCGAACCTGGTCCCGTCCCAGGTGACCTTCTCCAGCGGGGCCTCGAGCAGGTGCGCGGCGATGGCCCGGGCCTTCTCCCGGACCTTCTGCACGCTGAGGTAGATCGCGGTGCCCCCGACGGCCGCGCTGCGGCTGCCGAAGGTCCCGGTGCCGAAGGGGACGATCTGGGTGTCCCCGTGGAGGACTTCCACGTCCTCGGGGCTCACGGCCAGGCCGTCGGCCACGATCTGGGCGTAGGAGGTCTCGTTGCCCTGGCCATGCGGCGAGCAGCCGGTGAGGACCGTCACCTTGCCGCTGGCGTGGACCCGGACCGTCCCCAGTTCCCAGCCCCCGCCCCCGCCTCCCGCGGCCGCCAGGCCCTTCGAGGGGCCGACGCCGCAGACCTCGACGTAGGAGGAGAGACCGATCCCGAGCAGGCGGCCGTTCTTCCGCAATTGCGCCTGCTCCTTCCGCAGGGCCTCGTAGCCCACGAGCTGCAGCGCCTTCTCCAGGGCGGCCCGGTGGTTGGCGCTGTCGTAGGTGACGCCCGTGGCGGTCGTGTAGGGGTAGGCCTCGGGCGGGATGTAGTTGCGCCGGCGGATCTCCGCCGGATCGAGGCCGAGTTCCATGGCGACCCGGTCCACCGTCCGCTCGAGGACGTAGCAGGCCTCGGGCCGGCCGGCCCCCCGGTAGGCGTCCACCATGCTGGTGTTGGTGAAGACCCCGCGCACCTCGCAGGCGATGGCCGGAATCCGGTAGGCGCCCGAGAGCATGATCCCGAAGAAGGCGGAGGGGATGGCGGGGGCGAAGGTGGACAGGTAGGCCCCGAGGTTGCCGATGCACTTGCACTTGAGGCCGAGGATCGTCCCGTCCTTCTTGACGGCGACCTCGACGTAGTCCACCCGGTCGCGGCCGTGGGTGGTGACCTGGTAATTCTCCCGCCGGTCCTCGATCCACTTGACGGGCCGCTGGAGCTGCATCGCCAGGTGGGCGACCAGCACCTCCTCGGGGTAGAGGTAGATCTTGCTGCCGAAGCCGCCCCCGACCTCCGGCGCGATGACGCGCAGCTTGTGCTCGGGGAACTTCAGCACCATGCCGAGGAGGGCCCGGATGAGGTGCGGGGCCTGCGTGCTGGTCCAGACGGTGAGTTCCCCGGCCGCCGGCTTGAACTGGGCCATGACCCCCCGCGGCTCCATCGCGGTCGGGATGACCCGGTGGTTGACCAGGCGCAGCCGGACGACCCGGTCCGCCTTCGCGAAGGCCTCCTCCACCCCCTGCCCGGGGAAGCCCCAGACGAAGGCCGTGTTGTCCTGGACCTCCTCGTGAACGGCCGGGGCGCCGGGGGCGAAGGCCCGCTCGAGGTCCACGACGGCCGGCAGCGGCTCGTAGTCCACCTCGATGAGGTCGAGGGCGTCCCGCGCGGTGTAGCGGTCCTCGGCCACGACGGCCGCCACGCGGTCCCCCACGAGGCGGACCTTGCCTTCCGCCAGGACCGGGTGGGCCGGGGTCTTCAGGTCGGGCAGGTTCCAGCCGCAGGGCATGGTCCCCACCGTCCCGGCGATGTCCCGGGCGGTCACGACCGCCACCACGCCCGGGTGGCGGGCCGCCCGGTCCGTCCGGACAGCCTTCAGGCGGGCGTGCCCGTGGGGGCTCCGAACGAAGGCGCAGTGGAGGGTCCCCGGGAGGGGAATGTCGTCCACGTAGGCCCCCTGCCCCGTGATGAGGCGGGGGTCTTCCTTCCGCTTGAGGGGCTCGCCGATATACTTCATGGTCCCCTCCTCAGCGCCCGGCCGCGGCCGCGCGCTGCACCGCCCGCACGATATTATGGTACCCGGTGCACCGGCAGAGATTCCCCTCGAGGCCGTGCCGGATCTCCGCCTCCGTCGGGTTCGGCCGCTCCTCCAGGAGCTGGACCGCCTGCATGATCATCCCCGGGGTGCAGTACCCGCACTGGAGCGCATGGAGTTCCCAGAAGGCCTCCTGGACCGGGTGGAGACGGCCGTTCCGCTGCAGGCCCTCGATGGTGGTGAGCTCGGCCCCGTCGGCCTGGACGGCGAGGAGCGTA
>JACPAU010000140.1 GCA_016180705.1 Candidatus Methylomirabilota bacterium | reverse complement strand
GCGGCTCGTGGAACTGGCGCGCGCCCGGGCCGAGGTGCTCTCCGGGGGCGAGCAGCAGATGCTCGCCATCGCCCGCGCCCTCGTGGGCAACGTCGAGCTCCTGCTCCTCGACGAGCCGTTCGAGGGCCTGGCCCCAGCGGTCGTGGAGGTGATCTTCCAAGCCGTCCAGGGCCTCCGGGGCGAGACCTCGATCCTGCTCGTCGAACACAACCTGGACCTGGCGCTCGCGCTGGCCGACCGGGTCTACGTCCTGGACCGAGGGGCCGTGACCTACGAGGGGCCGGCCCGGCACCTGCTGGAGGATCTGAACCTCCGGCGGCAGGTCCTCTGGTTCTGACGGCCGACCGGAAAGCGCGCGGAGCCCGGGTCTCCTGTGGCCCGGGGGTTGCAGGAGTCTGGCCTCAGGCCCGGGCGCGAGTAACCCGCTATGGACCCAGGCCCGAGGCAGACGATGAGCCTCCCGCAACCCACGTCGCCGCCCATCTCGCCAGACGTTCCCCTCCCCGCGCCCTCCCCGACCGCCTCGCCGGAAGCCGGGGGCGCGCCCGGCCACCAGGCGGGGGAATTCACCGCTGAACTCGAGCGGCTCCTCGTCGCCTACTTCAAGCGCCAGCGCTTCCTGCCCCTCATTGCCGCGCGGGTGCTCCTCTGCGGCCTCCTCGATTTCCCCATCGTCATGTTCAACAATCTGGCCACCATCCCGGGCGCCCTCTGCGGTGCCATCGGGCTGCGCCGCCTCGGCCGCTGGTTCCAGGACCCTTCGGGCCGCCGGCGGGCCCTGGCCCGCGTCCTCCCGCCCTACCGGACCGTGGAGGTCCGCTGGAAGGTTCGAGCCTTCGACCGGATGGTGATCCGACCCCTGCACCGGCGGTTCCCGGACCTCGTCGCCGGCCTGGACCGGCGGCGGATCGAGGCGAACCTGCAGGAAATCCTCTCGGCCTGGGAGAAGGTCCCGACCTTTCTCGAGGCGATCCTCACCCCGATCTGCTGGCTTGCCGGCATCACGTTCCTCGGCCTGGACCCCAAGACGGTCTTCTACCTGGCCCGGGACAAGATTCTCTACCAGCAGTACACCCTCTGGGGGCGCTCCTGGCTCGTCCGGGTGGGATACCGCATCGCCTGGCTCTTCGACGATAGCGTCCCGTGGGAGTACTCCCTGCAGTTCATCGGCGTCGGCCTGGTGGCGTACCTCGCCCTCAGCCTCGTGATCGAGTACGTGTCCGTGAAGTATTTCTACCGCCGCGGCGCCGCCCGCCGGCTCCTCGCCAACGTGCTCGCGGCCCGCCCTGCGGCCTGACCCTCCGCCCCGCCGCCTTCCGGATTTCTCCGCGGGCGCGGGAGACAGCCGCCCCCCGCCGGTGCTAGACTGGTCTTCCCCTCCGGCGCCACGAGCGGGGAGTCGGCCGGCATGCGGCGCGTCCTCCTTCACGCAATCATTCCCCTGAGCCTTCCCCTCGCCCTCGCGGCGTGCGGGGGCAGCGACCGCCCGCCGGGGACCCTCACCCTCGTCGTGGCGGGCGGCTCCAGCGGGACCGAGGCCGAGGCGGTCCAGGCCGAGCTGGACCGCTTCATGGCGGTCAACCCCGGGATCCGGCTGACCTACCTGAGCACCCCTTCCTCGGCCACCGAGCGACACACGCTCTACGTCACCTGGCTCAGCGCGAGCACCCCGACCCCGGACATCCTGAACCTGGACGTCGTCTGGCCGGCGGAATTCGCGGCCGCCGGCTGGATCCTGCCGGTCGGCGAGGCCGCGGGCGGCGAGCCTGCGCTCCCCTCCATGGCCCCCGGGATGCTGGAGGCGAGCCGGTACCGGCGCCGCCTGGTCGCCCTCCCGTGGTACCTCGACGCGGGGCTCCTGTACTACCGGACCGACGTCCTGGAGCGCCTGGGCGAGACCCCACCGCGGAGCACGGCAGACCTCGTCCGGCTCGCGACGGCCGGCGTGCGCGCCGGGGTCCGCTACGGGTACCTCTGGCAGGGGAGCAAGTACGAGGGGCTCGCGGTCAACTTTTTCGAGGCCGTATGGGGACACGGGGGGGAGATCCTCGGCGAAGACGGAAGCGTCCGGGTGGACAGCCCCGCGAACCGGCGCGCCCTCCGCTTCCTGCGCGACCTGATCGCGCGGCAGCGGGCCTCCCCGCGCGCGGTCCTAACCTTCACCGAGGAGCCGACCCGGCAGGCCTTCCAGCAGGGGGACGCCGTGTTCATGCGCAACTGGCCCTACGCCTTCCGGCTCATGAACGCGCCGGGCTCGCCGACGGCAGGGAAGTTCGAGGTGATGCCGCTGGTCGGCGTGGAGGGGCCGGGGGCGGCCGCCCTCGGCGGAGGCGTTCTGGCCATCAACCGGCGCACCCGGCACCCCGAGGAGGCGTGGCGCGCGGTCGAGTTCCTGCTGGGCCGCGAGGCGCCGAAGCGGTTCTCCCTCAAGACCGGCTATGCCCCCGCGGACCTCAGCCTCTACGACGACCCGGAGTTCCGGGCGGCGTCCCCCATGCTGGCCCGGATGAAGGAGGCGTTCCTCCGGGCCCGGCCGCGGCCGGTGAGCCCCGCCTACCCGGCCCTCTCCGAGATCATCCAGATCCACGTGAGCCGGGCCCTGACGGGGCAGGAAGACGTGGGGGAGGCGCTGGCCGCCGCCCAGCGGGAGATCGAGGCCCTCCTCCGGAAGCACCAGGCCGAGGGAGCCCGTGCGGGGGCCGGCTGACCGCCGCCGCCGCGAAGCGCGCCTGGG
>JACPAU010000139.1 GCA_016180705.1 Candidatus Methylomirabilota bacterium | reverse complement strand
CCTCCGCGCCGGGCGGGTGGCCAAGGCCAGCTAGCGTGACGGCAGCAAACTGTCCCTCATCCCCACACGACAGCTGGGATGCCGGGCCAGATGGCGAGCGTCACGAGCGCCCTCGGAGCCGCCGCCCTCTTCCCGGGGCGAGCCGCTCCTCCGCCCGATACCCAGACAGGGCTGCGTCGCGGCTCACCCCGGGCGCGCGGCAGCAGGAGGGTAGCCGGAGGCGAAGTCAGTTGGCCCGGCACTAGCCGCCTCGGATCCGTTCCACCCCGACGACGCCGCTCACCTTCCGCACGGCCTGCATCGCCGCCTGCAGCTGCTTGAGGTCCGCCACCTCCAGAACGAAGGTATTGACGCCCCTCCGCTCCTCGGTCACCCGGATCTCCGCCTGCGCGATGTTCACGTTGGCGGAGGAGATGGCCGAGGAGATGTCGGCCAGGAGTCCCGGCCGGTCCTGGCCGATCGTGACCAGGATCTTGGCCTGGTGCGGAGTCCTCTGCCGCTCGGCCCACTCCACGCGGATCCGGCGGGCCGGATCGTAGGTGAGCCCGTCCACGTTCGGGCAGTCGCCGGTGTGGATGGTCACGCCCCGACCCCGGGTGATGAACCCCACGATCTCGTCGCCGGGCAGCGGCGTGCAGCACTTCCCGAAGCGAACGAGGATGTCGTCCACCCCCTCGATCCGGATCCCCTCCTCCACCACCTTGGAGACCGGCCGGCGCTCCCGGGGCTCCCGCTCCTTTGCCGCCTCGGCCTCGACCAGGGCCTCGGCTTCCTCGGGCAGGAGCTTGCCCACTGCCTGGCGCGGGGAGACCTTCCCGTAGCCCACCGAGGCGAGGAACTCCTCGGCGGTCCCCAGCCCGTACCGCTCCACCACCGGGGCCAGCGCCTCCGGGGTGAGGAGCGGGGCCGCGCCCTTCCCGAGCTTCCGGAGCTCGCGCTCCAGGAGCTCGCGGCCCAGCTGGACGCTCCGAGCCCGCTCGGCGTTCTTCAGCCAGGCCCGGATCCGGCTCCGCGCCCGCGGGGTGTGGACGATCTTCAGCCAGTCCTTGCTGGGGTGCTGCTGCGGGGAGGTGACGATCTCGACGATGTCCCCATTCTGGAGCTCGTAGCGGAGGGGGACGATGCGCCCGTTCACCTTGGCGCCGACGCAGTGCAGGCCGATGTCGGTGTGGATGCCGAAGGCGAAGTCGATGGGCGTGGCGCCGCGGGGGAAGGCCTTCACGTCCCCCTTGGGGGTGAAGACGTACACCTCGTCCGGAAAGAGGTCCACCCGGACGGTGTCCATGAACTCCTGGGGATCCTTCAGGTCGCGCCCCCAGTCCAGGAGCTGGCGGAGCCAGACGAAGCTCTTGTCCCCGGGGTCCGGGTGGGCCTTGCCCTCCTTGTAGGCCCAGTGGGCGGCGATCCCCTCCTCGGCGGTGGTGTGCATATCGTGGGTCCGGATCTGGATCTCCACCGCCTCGCCCCGCGGCCCGATGACGGTGGTGTGGAGGGACTGATAGCCATTCGACTTCGGGACCGCGATGAAGTCCTTGAAGCGGCCCGGGATCGGCTTCCAGAGGGTATGGATGATCCCCAGGGCCCCGTAGCAGTCCTTCACGCTGTCCGTGGTGGCCCGGACCGCCACGAGGTCGTAGATCTCGTCGAACTCCTTCCCCTGATTCCGCATCTTCTTGTAGATGCTGTAGAAGTGCTTGGGCCGCCCGGTGATCTGGGCCTGGACCCCCACCTCCTCGAGCCGCCCCTCGAGGATGGCGATGAGCTCATTGATCTCCCCCTCCCGCTCCGCCCGCTTCTTCGCCACGCGGGCCTGCAGGTCCCGGTACGCCTCCGGGTCGAGGTACCGGAGCGCCAGGTCCTCCAGCTCCCACTTGATCCGGGCGATCCCCAGACGGTGGGCCAGGGGGGCGTAGATGTCCAGCGTCTCCCGGGCGACGGCCCGCTGTTTGGTCTCGGGTAACGGCTCGAGCGTCCGCATGTTGTGGAGCCGGTCCGCGAACTTGATCAGGATGACCCGGATGTCTTTGGACATGGCCAGCAGCATCTTCCGGAAGGACTCTGCCTGTCGGTCCTGGCGGGTGGACAGGGGGAGCTTGCTGATCTTGGTGACGCCGTCCACCAGGCCTGCCACCTCGTCCCCGAACAGGTCGCGGATCTCCTCGATCGTGGCGCGCGTGTCCTCCACCGCGTCGTGCAGGAGGCCGGCCGCGATGCTGCTCACGTCCAGGTGCAGGTCGGCCAGGATCTCGGCGACCGCGAGTGGGTGGGAGAGGTAGGGCTCGCCGGAGCGCCGCTCCTGCCCGCGGTGGGCCTTGGCGGCGAAGACGTAGGCCCGCTGGACCGGTGTCAAGTCCGTGGCGGGGCTGTAGGCCTGGACCTTGTCCAGGATGTTCTCCAGGCGGACCATGGCCGGGGGGGCAATGGGGGGGGCGGCACGGGGCTCAGCCTCAGACATGATCCGAACCTAGCACACGTCCCGTGGAAAATCCACGGAAGGGTCTGGTCAGCCTCCTCGCTTCAGGCCCACGAAAATCTTATGGATGCTAAGATGAAATACGGCAGGCAGTTATGATGTATTCCTTAAGAACACCCTGTAAGCGTTACCCTTGCTCCCCGAGGTAGGCCCGGCGGACATTCTCGTTGGTGAGCAGCCCCTGCGCCGTGTCCTCGAGGACGATCCCTCCGGTCTCCATCACGTAGCCCCGCCCGGCGATGGAGAGGGCCATGTAGGCGTTCTG